>JAZDHM010000161.1:0-14228 GCA_043805935.1 Actinomycetota bacterium | reverse complement strand
GGCGCCGGCGCGCCTGCTGAACCTACGGCCATCGGCAGCCACCGCCGTGATGGTCACGCCAGCGGCCGACTCCTCGAACGCCACCGAGGCGAGCACCGGACGATCCCCCGACTCTTGTGGCGGAGCGAACGGCGACTTGGTCCCCGCCTCGGGCGGCGGGGGCTCCACCACGACGGCGGGCTCGGGCAGCGGAGGGGGAACGACCGGTCGCGGCGGCACGACATCGGGTGGCGCCAGGTCCACCACCGGCGCGGCGACGGATTCGTCGGAGGCGACGCGCGACCTCATGCCGTGAGACGCCAGCACCCGCTGCACCTCGAGTCCGACCCGGTTCGCATCCGCGTCGGGGAGCAGTCGCACCCTCACCCCCGACGGGGTGTCGTCGTCGGCATCGACCTCAGCGGAGGCCACCCCGACGACGGACAGCAACTCGTCTCGCAGGCTCTCGACGATCACGCCCGCAGCTCCCTTCCTCCGCCGGCGTCTGGTCACGCCCGGCCCCCGACCCTCTCTCGACCCTTGGCGACGGAGAGTAGTCACATCTGCTACCGCTTGCATCTCGATTTACACCCTGGACCACCCGATCACCGGCATAGTTGGCCCCCGGGCACGCACTTTCCGTGCACTGATAGGCTCGCGTCCCGGGCAAACGACCGAGGAGGGCCACGTGACGTCTCGACCGGTGGGCCAGGACGAGCTGGCCTGGTTTGCCGACCAGTTTCATGCCATCGCCGGCAACATGGAACGGGTCATCCAGGGCAAGCGAGAGGTGATCGACCTCGTCGTGATGAGCCTGCTCTCCGAAGGCCACCTCCTCATCGAAGACGTTCCCGGCGTCGGCAAGACCCTGCTCGCCAAGTCCCTCGCCCGCAGCATCGCCTGCGGCTTCCAGCGCGTGCAGTTCACCCCCGACCTCCTTCCCTCCGACATCACCGGGGTTTCGGTGTGGGATCGCGAGCGGGGGGCATTCGTCTTCCGGGCCGGACCGGTCTTCACCAACATCGTGCTCGGCGACGAGATCAACCGGGCGAGCCCCAAGACCCAGGCGGCCCTGCTCGAGGCCATGGAGGAGCGCCAGGTGACCGTCGACGGGACGACCCGCGAGTTGGCTCCCCCATTCATGGTCATCGCCACGCAGAACCCGATCGAGCACGAGGGCACCTATCCGCTCCCCGAGGCGCAGCTGGACCGGTTCATGATGCGGTTGGTGATGGGATATCCCTCGCGCTCCAAGGAACTCGAGATCCTCGAGACACACGGCCAGCACTCCTCCTACGCCGACCTCGGTCCGGTGGTGAGCGCCGAAGACGTGCAGCGCATGGTGATGGTGGCTCGGCGCGTCTACGTCTCCGACGCTGTCAAGGAGTACCTGGTCGACACCGTCGAGGCCACCCGGCACGATCCCGACCTGCTTCTGGGCGCCTCGCCGCGCGCCACCCTGTTCCTGCAGCGGGCGGCGCGGACCCGCGCCGCGGTCGAGGGCCGCCATTACGTGACCCCAGACGACGTCAAGGCGACGCTGCGCCCGGTGCTCATCCACCGCATGATCCTCCGTCCCGAGGCCCAGATGCGCGGGGCGGTGCTCGCCGACATCGTCGACGGGATCGCCGCTGGCGTCCCCGTACCCGGGAGCGGGGTCAGGGCCTGATGCCCACCGGGCGCGGATGGGCCGCCGTGGGTGTCTCGGCGGCACTCTTCGCGTTGTGGGCGGGATTCGGCGAGCTCGAATTGATGGCCACCGCGGTGTTCCTGGTCGCCGCGGTCGTCGTCGGCATGGTGTTCGTCCGCCTCGCCTCCCCGGCTGTCGGGGTGACCCGCCGCATCTATCCGCCCCAGGTTCATGAGGGCGATGAGGTCGCGGTGGAGGTCGACGTCGTCACCGGTCGCCCGCTGCGCAACGTCTTCGTCGAGGACACGGTGCACGGACTCGGCACGGCCCGATTCGCCGCGGCCCGCACCGCCCCCGGTCAGCGGCTGATCGCCAGGTACGAGGTGATGTGCCGATCGCGCGGCGTGTTCCAGGTGGGGCCGGCCGAGGTGGCGGTTACCGACCCGTTCGCCCTCACCGAGCGCCGCAGCCCGACCGGAGAGGTCGACCGACTGACCGTGTACCCCCGCGTGGAACGCCTGGCCGGGTTCCCGGCGGTTCGCGGCATCGACCCGGCCGTGCAGTCGACCCGGCCCACTTTCGCCCCCTATGGAGGCGAGGACTTCTTCACGCTGCGCGAGTACCAGGTCGGCGACGACTTGAGGAGGGTCCACTGGCCGTCGTCCGCCAAGCGCGACGCTCTGATGATCAAGCAGCTGGAGGTTCCGTGGCAGGCCCGGGCTCTCGTCCTGCTCGACACCCGGGCGGATCGCTACCCGATCCTCGAGGCTTTCGAGCACGCCGTGCGCGGGGCGGCATCGGCCGTGACCCACCTGTACCAGGGTGGGTTCAGCCCGGAGTTGTGGTCTTCCGAGCGCGCCCCCGGGTCCCGATCCGACAATCGCTATCAGCAGGCGATGGAGATGCTGGCCTCGGTCCAGCCCACACCCCACCTCGACCTACGGCGTACCGTGGCGCGGCTGCGCCGCCAAGGCGTGGGAGGTGGCGCCCTCATCATCGTCACCGGCATCCCCGACGAAGGCGTGCTCGGCGCCTACCGGGTGCTCGCCAAGGACTTCACGCGGACGGTGGTGATGGTCGTGGCCGACCGTCCCGGCGATGCGGCGGGAACCTTCCAACGCGCCGGCGCCGTCACCGTGTATGCAGGGCCCTCGGGAGCGTGGGCGCCGGCCTGGCGCACCGCGATGGAGCTGTCATGGTCTACCGCGTCAGTTGGCTAGCCGGCATCGCCGGCATCGTGTTTGCCCTCTCCCGGGCCGAACGCCTGCTGCGTGCCTCGGTGGACGGCCTCCCCTGGGAATCGATCCTGGTCGCCGCGGTGATCCTGGGGGGCACCCTGACCTGGGCGGGGCTGGCCTACCGGCTCCGCCCAGGCACGATCGCGGCCATCAACGTCGTCGCCATGGCGCTCACCGTGATCCGGGTGGCGGTGCCGCAGACGACCTGGTTCATCTTCCCGACGTCCGGCTCCTTCCCCGCACTGTCGGCCGAGATGGCATTCGCCCGGGACGTCATCAGGACCGGGGTCGCGCCCGTGATCCCACTCGCGGGGATCGTCGCCATCCTCGCCGCCGTCTTCTGGGGGATGGGCGCCCTCCTCACATGGGGACTGCTCACCGCCCGGCCCTACGTCGCGGTGCTCACCCCGCTCGTGGTCTATCTCGAGTTCGCCGTCATGGACCGCCGGCCGAGCGGGATGTGGAGCACCATGTTCATGGTCGTGCTGGGGTTCGCCCTCCTCTCGGTGGCCTTCGATCGACGCCGTGACGGGACGGGGGTGCTCACGTCGGGAGCCACACGCATGACCCTCGTCAGGTCCCTGCCCTCGGTCGGATTGGTGACGCTGCTCGTGACGATCGTGATGGCGGCCGGCACCAGCGGGGCGATGGCCACGCTGGTCCCCCACAACGGGTATCTCGACTGGCGAACCTCGGGCAGCCTGACCGGTGAGTACTACGGCAGCATCTCGTACAACCCGTTCGTCGGGATCCGGCAGAACCTGCTCTCCCAGACCAACGTCCCGGTGTTCGTCGCCACGGTCACCGGCGACGTGCCCGGCGACCAGGTCTACTGGCGGTTGGTGACCCTGGACGCCTACGACGGAGGCCAATGGTACGTCGGGAGCGACCCCAGGATCCTCAGCCCGGAGGACGTCGACGCCTTCGAGAGAGATGACAGTGCCTTCGCCGGGCCCACCGGGTCGGACGTCTCCACCATCACCGTGCTCGCCCTGCAGATGGACTGGCTGCCTGCCCCCTATTCCCCGACCGCCCTGGTTGCCGACAACAGCGCCGTCGGGCACGGATTCCGCGTGAAGGTGGACGACGGCTCCCTGCGGTTCGACGCCCTCACCTACCGCGGCATGACCTACTCGGTGACCTCGGAGATCCCGATCCCCGACCTGGACGTCCTCAGCCGCCTCGACGACGGAACGCCTTCGGTGGTATTCCGCGGGGCGATCTCGGGAGGCGACTTCCCCGAGGGGGAGGCGCCGGCGATCGAACAACGCGAGCTGCCCGACGAGGACCGCTATCTCGAGCTGCCCTCGGATCTCGACACCGGCATCGCCTCGCTCGCCCGGCAGCAGACCGGCGGGCTGCAGACGGACTTCGAGCGGGCATTGGCGCTGGAGACGTTCTTCCGGACCCCAGGCAACTTCCGCTATTCGACCAAGATCGTGCCCGGCCACGGCGCCACCGACCTCTTCGCCTGGCTGCTCGACCCCGAGAGCGACAACTACCGCACCGGGTACTGCGAGCAGTTCGCCACGTCGTTGGCGGTGATGGCGCGGACCATCGAGATCCCCAGCCGGGTCGTGCTCGGATTCGGGCCGGGGACCCTGCTGGACGACGGGCGCATCGTGGTGCGCGATCGCAACGCCCACGCCTGGGTCGAGCTGTGGCTGCCCACGCAGGGTTGGGTGCGGTTCGATCCCACCCCTCGCGGCGACAACCCGGCCGCCTCGGATGAGATCCCCTTCGACCTCGACCGATACCTCGAAATCCCCGACGCGGTGACCCCTCCCTTCGAAGGGGAACTCCCCGACCCCACGATCGCCGAAGACGATCCCACCATCGACATCCCCGACGTGTCCACCGACGGCGACTCGTCGATCACGGCCCCGAACCTCCCCGGCTGGGTGTATCTCACCGCCGCGGGGGCCGCCGGCGTGTTCGGGCTCCTCCCCGGCGTCAAGTGGATTCGGCGGCGCCGGCGCATGCGACGCCTCGAGCACGGCGACGTGTCCGCGGCGTGGGCTGAGATCGTCGACCGGCTGTCCGATCTGGGCGACAGGCCCTCCCCGGCTGTGACCCCGACCGAGATCGCCCGGTCGACCGACCCGGTCATGCGGCCGCTCGCCGACGTCTACTCGGAGTTCGTATACGGAACGGGCACACCACTCGCCGGCGGGCGGGTGGCGCTGGCCGGCCGCTCACTGTCGGACACGGAGGACCGCCTCCTCAGCCGGTACTCCCTCGGCCGCCGCATCGTGGCGCACTACCGGCTCACCTCGCTGGTGCCCCGGTGGCTCAAGCGGACCCGGGGGCGCGACTGAGAAAACCGAGGGGGGGAGCCGTCTACCCGACCGGCCGTTCAGGCCCCGGCGGCCTCCGCCTGGACGTCGTCTTCGACCCGGCGCAGCATGTCCAGGAACCGCTCACGGTCGAGCTCGAAGCGGCTGACGTCTTCTTCGACCTCCCGGGCGATCTCGTCGATGGCGACGAAGAACGCCAGCTGGCCCTCGCGCAAGGCGTCGATGAGCTCGTCTTCGTCGGCGGCGATGCGAAAGATGCTCTGTCCGTCGGTGATCAGCTTGACTTCGGCGAGGTGCCGATCCATGTCGGCGGTGCGGCGGAGGTACTCCCATGCCCGCCGGACCCGCTGGACCGACATGCCGTTGTCGAGCAGGCTCCTGACGACCCGCAGTGCGACCAGATCACGGAAGGTGTAGAGGCGGCGCCTCCCCGGTCTGCCCCCCGTCCCCTGGATTGAGGGTTCGACGAGCCCGACGCGGTCCCAATAGCGAAGTTGGTGAGGCGTGCACGCGGTGAGACGGCAGGCCTGCTGTGACGTGAAGCCTTCCAAACCTTCCTCTCTCCCTCCAGGTCGCCCGGCCGAAATGTGCCGGACGACTCAGTCTCCCCCGAGGTCGGCGACTCTAGCGACTGCGCCAGCGCCGACGCATTCGTCCGACTACAGATCCCGGCGCAGACGCGCCGACTCCCGACCGCCGCCGAAGGATGGCGACCATCCACACGAGCGAAACCACCATTGCCGCGAAGCCCCCCAGGGCGACGAGAGTGATCCGAGTGAAGAACCCGAGCATGAGCGCGACCCCGGCGATGAACCCGAGCGCCGCCCACTTGGCGTGATGACCGGCCACCGACGCCAAGGTGGCGTCACGAACGGTCTCCGCGAGCTTGGGGTCCTCCTGATAGAACTGCCGCTCGATCTCCTCGAGGATCCGCTGTTCTCTGTCGTCGAGTGGCATCGGGTTCTCCGTCAGCGGTCGGTACTCCGAGTATACCGACCCTCCCTCACTCGTCACCGGGGAGGTCGGGCACCGGATCGACCAGCCGGGCGCGGGCGACGGCATCGCGGCCGAAGCGCCCCCTGACCTCCTCGACGACCTCCTCGAGGTCGTCCCACGACCGCGCCGTCAGCCCGAGTTGCCGCGGATCGCCCGCCGGCACCAGCCCGTCGGTGCCGATGCCCAGCAGCCGCACCGGCCGACGGGACGCCGCCGTCCGACCGAGCAGCGTCAGCGCCGCCCGATAGAGGTCCAGGCCGGTCGACACCGGCTGGTCGAACGTGTGGCTGCGTGTGACGGTGGTGAAATCGTCGAAGCGGACCTTCAGTTGCACGGTGGCAGCGACGAAACCGGCGCTGCGGAGCCGCGAGGCGAGCCGGTCGGCGTGAGCCAGCAGTTCGCGGCGGAGCAAGTCGGAGTCGATGATGTCCGCGTCGTACGTCTCCTCGACGGAGATCGACCTCGCTCCGCTCGGCGGCACTACCTGGCGGTCATCACGACCCGCGGCGAGGTCCCACAAGTGGCCCCCGAGTGCTTCACCTAGTCGCCGCACCAGCGTCTCGCGCGGGAAGGCTGCCAGGTCGCCGACCGTGCGAACCCCCAGTTCCTCGAGACGGGCGTAGGTTGCCTCGCCGACCCCCCAGAGGGCACGGACCTCCTTGGGGTGCAGGTAGTCCACCTCGGTGCCCGCCGGGACGAGGCGGATCCCGTCGGGTTTGGCGTCGCGCGACGCCATCTTCGCCACCAGCTTGGTGGTCGCCAGCCCGACCGAAGCCGGCAGCCCGACCTCCCGGCGAATGGCCGCCCGGATGCCTTCGGCGATGGCCGTCGGGCCGGAGTGGAGCAGCCGCAGGCCGGTGATGTCGATGAACGCCTCGTCGACCGACACCGGCTCGAGATCCGGCGTGAACCCCTCGATCACCTCGAACACCCGTTCGGACACGCGGTGGTACTCTCCGTGATCCGGCGGCACGACGACCGCGTGGGGGCAGAGCCGTCGGGCCTGGCCGATCGGCATCCCGGAGGACACCCCGCGGCGACGCGCCTCGTACGAGGCCGACGCCACCACCCCGCGCGGGCCTGCCCCTCCCACCACCACCGCCTTGGCGCGCAGCGCCGGCCGACGCAGCCGCTCCACCTCCACGAAGAAGGCGTCCATGTCGACGTGGGCGATCCGTTCGAGGAAGGGATCCACCAGGCCACGCTACCGAGAGGGCGCGCCAACCGGCTCGCCCCCCGGGCTTGCGGCTGCTAGACGAGGTGGACGCGGTGGAACCTGCGATCCATTGGCGCACCCTCGTACACTCGCTCCCCCGTGCTCGAGCGACTCCACCTGATCCGCCACGGCGAGGTCCACAACCCCGACCGCATCGTCTACGGTACGCTCGAGGGGTTCGGGCTTTCGGCCCTGGGCAGGACCCAGGCCGAGGCGGCGGCCGCCCACCTGGCCGGCTCGGGTGCCGGCCGGGTGCTGGTCTCACCGCAGCGGCGCGCCGTCGAGACCGCCACCCCGATCGCCCGTCGTCTCGGCCTTGCCGTCGAGATCGACGGTCGTCTGGCCGAGTGGGGCTTGGCCCCGCACTGGGAGGGAGTGCCCTGGGCCGACCTCCCCCGCCGGTTCCCCGGCGAGCTCGAGGCCTACCTGGCGACACCGGTCGATCTGCCCTTCGCCGCCGAGACGATCGCCGCGGCAGCGGAGCGCATGTCGGCCGTGATCTCCGACCTGGATGGTGAGGGAACGCAGGTGGCCATCGTGGTCTCCCACCAGGACCCGGTGCAGGCGCTGCGTTTCACCCTCACCGGCCGCGACCTGCGCGCCCTCGGTGTGGACCGGCCCGGCCATGCCGCGGTGGTCACGCTCGATCGGTGGGACGGGCGATGGGCCGAGTCGGGGATCTGGTCGCCACCGGGGCCCTCGTCGGTGTTCCCACCAAGCGGGACCGGGGACACGACCTAGAATCCTGAGACCAGTCCAGGAGGAACACCCCAAGTGCGTCGCGTGATCGGCCTCGCCCTGACGATGAGCGTGCTGGCGGCGGCATGCGGCAGTGGGCCGTCACAACAGGCATTGGACAGCAACCAGCTCCCGGCCACCACGACGACCACGGAGCCGCCCCCCGAAGGGGTGGCCCTCGTCGAGATCTCCAACGGGGCGTTCTCGCCGGCCAACCTGGAGCTCGACCTCACGACCACCTGGATCGTCGAATTCCGCAACGAGGACCCGCCTCGCGTGTACCAGATCACCTCGCGCACCCCGGGGCTGTTCGAGACCCCCGTCCTCCAGCCGGGAGACTCGTTCCAGGTCGACTTCAGCAAGTTCCCGCCGGACCTGTACCGGTACAACACCTTTCTCGGCAACCAGCGCATCCCGGGCCTGGTCGACACCCGGCCGACCCGCTGAGCGATCTTCGGTCGCGGCGATAATGCGGGGATGCCTGCCGCCCCGCTGACGGTGACCGCCCTCCTGTCGCTGTCCACCATCCTCGGGACCCTTCACCTCGCCTTTGGCGGCGTCGTCGATCCGTCGGCGGCGCTGGTGGCGGGAGCCGGGCTGGTCGTCTTCACGATCGTCGCCGCCTCGGGGACCCTGCTGGCCCGCGGGCGCTGGGCGGCTCCGGCGGACGCTGCGGTCGCCTTGGCCTGGATCGGGCTCGCCGTCGTCGTGCCTCTCGACGGTCTGTCGATCGCCCTGCTCGTCGTCGCCGCGGCCGCCCTGGCGGCCTCCATCGGCCCATGGCTGCGCCGCTGGCTCCGCCGACTTCCCCGTGCCGATGGCCCCCCGCCGGCGGCGGTAGTGCTCCTGCTGGTATTGATGGCCACCCCGGCGGCCGCCGCGCTCGCCTCCCCGGACGGCATCGGGATCGGCGTCGTGGTGCTCGCCGCATGGTCTGCGGCGCTTGCCCTGGGGATCGCCCGGACGCTCCCCGGCTCGCTGCTCGCCGCCCGGGTCATCCACCCCGCCCTGGCCATCGCCGCCGCGGTGGAGACCGGCATGCCCGGCGGGGCGGTCATCGCCGCCACCGCCGCGGTCGTCGCCGCCATGGCCTGGCGCCGCGACGTGGCGCTCGCCATCACCCCGGTGTCCCTCCGACGGGGCGATGCCATCGCCATCCCGCCCGAACTGGTGCCGCCGGAGATCCTGGAGGCGGCCGGCCTCGACGACCGCGGCCGACCGCGGCGAGCGCGATGAGCCGGATGCCGAATCCGTGGATCGCCGTCCCGGTGCTCATCGCCGCCATCGGCGGCGGAGCGGTAGGGTTCTTCGTCACCGACGCATCCTGCGCCCCCGGGAGTTGCCCGATCGCTTCTTCCCTGGCGGGGGCCCTCGCCGCCATCGTGGCCGGCGCTGGCATCGGGGTGATCGCCGTGCTGGCCCTCAAGTCGCTCGACGAGTTCCGCACACACCGTGACCGGGAGATCTTGACCGCGGTCGATACCGACGCCGAGGAACCCGGCCCGCCCGGCCGGTGACGGACCGCGCCGCCGAGGTGCAACGTCAGCCGGCGGCGCGGAACACCAGTGACACGTTGTGGCCACCGAAGCCGAACGAGTTGGTCATGGCGGTCTTCACCCCGACGCGGCGAGCCTCGTTGGGCACGTAGTCCAGGTCGCACTCGGGGTCCGGTGTCTCGTAGTTGATCGTCGGCGGGACGATCCCATCGCGGATCGCCAGGATGCACACCAGGGACTCGAGCGCCCCGGCGCCTCCGAGCAGGTGGCCGGTCATCGACTTCGTGGACGACACCGGGATCGTGTAGGCCGCCTCGCCGAAGACCGTCTTGATTGCCGCCGTCTCGGTGGCGTCATTGGCCTGGGTCGAGGTGCCGTGGGCGTTGATGTAGTCGATGTCTCCCGCCTGGATGCCGGCGTCGTCGAGGGCGTTCTGCATGGCCCTGGCCGCCCCGCCCCCTCCCGGCCGGGGCAGGGTGATGTGGTAGCCGTCGGCGGACATGCCGTATCCGATGAGCTCGGCGTAGACCTTGGCTCCCCTCGCCAACGCATGCTCACGCTCCTCCAGGATGAGGGTCGCCGCTCCCTCCCCCATCACGAACCCATCGCGGTGAAGGTCGAATGGGCGGGAGGCCCTGGTCGGATCGTCGTTCCGCGTCGAGAGCGCGCGCGACTGGCTGAAGCCGGCGACGGCGAACTCGCACACCGGCGCCTCACCGCCACCCGCAACCATCACGTCGGCGGCCCCGCGCTTGATGATCTCGCCGGCGTCGCCGATCGCGTTCGCCGAGGCAGCGCACGCGGTGACCGTGCAGGTGTTCGGACCGTAGAGGTGGTAACGGATCGACACCAGACCAGCTGCCATGTTCGAAATGATCTGGGTGATGGCCAAGGGGCTGACCCTGTCGGGCCCGCGTTGGCGCATCGTGTCGATGCCTTCCTGGAAGGAGATCATCCCGCCGATTCCCGAGCCGACCACCACTCCAGCCCGAGTCGCCGCTGGGTCGTCCTCCTCGTACTGGATGCCCGAGTCAGCCAGGGCTTGATGGGTCGCCGCCCAGAAGAACTGGTCGTACCGGTCGAGGCGCCGGGCCTCCTTGCGCTCGATGTACTCCTCAGGGTCGAAGTCCGGGACCTCCGCCGCGATGGTCGCCCGCATCCCCGAGGCGTCGAACGCGGTGATCTGGCCCACGCCGGAACGGCCGGCCAATGCCGCGCTCCAGAAGGATGCGACGTCGCGACCGATCGGGTTGACGGTGCCCAGACCGGTGACGACGACCCGCCGGCTCACGATCAGCCCTTGAGCTTCTGCATCACCACGTCGACGGCCTGGCCCACCGTGCCGATCGCCTCCGCTTCCTCGTCGGGGATGGCCACCCCGAAGGTGTCCTCGAGCGCCATCAGCAGCTCGACGACCCCGAGAGAGTCGACCTCGAGATCCTCCTCGAAGCGCGCCCCCATGGTGATCTTGTCGCGATCGATTCCCAGCTCGTCGACGAGCAGATCGGTCATCTTCGCTTCGACTTCGGACCTATCCATCGTGGCTCCTTGAATCGTCTGCCGGGAGACCTAGAACCCCAGCCCCCCATCCACCACCAGCACCTGGCCGGTGACGTAGGACGCCTGGTCCGAGGCAAGATAGCCCACCGCGGACGCGACTTCGGTTGGGGTGCCGAACCGCCCGAGGGAGATCGAGGGGAGCACCGCCCGGTGCACGTCGGCTCCCAGGGCCTGCGTCAGGTCGGTCTGGATGAACCCCGGCGCCACCGCGTTGACGGTGATGCCGCGCGACCCAACCTCTTTGGCGACGGATTTCGTGAAACCGATGAGCCCGGCCTTGGCCGCGGCGTAGTTCGCCTGACCGGGATTGCCGCCGATCCCCGCCACCGACGTGATGGAGATGACCCGCCCCCACCTTGCCTTGAGCATCCCCCGCAGGGCGGCGCGGGTGCAGAGGTACGCCGAGGTGAGGTTGGTCTGGATCACCGCCGACCACGCCTCCGGCTTCATCCTCAGGAGCAGGTCGTCTGCGGTGATCCCGGCATTGTTGACCAGCACTTCCACCGGTCCCAGACGCTCCTCGATCACGGCGAACATGGCGCCCACCGCGTCCGGGTCGCCGACGTCGCCCTGCACTGCCGTCGCGATGCCACCGCCCGCGGCGATCGCAGCGACGGCCTCCTCGGCGGCGTCGACGCGCGTGTGGTAGTTGACGGCCACGACGTGGCCCGAAGCAGCGAGATGCTCGGCGATCGCCCTTCCGATGCCGCGCGATCCGCCGGTGACGAGCGCGACCCGTCCCACTCAGATGCCTTTGCCGTGCAGCGCGATGTGGGGAGCGAGCAGTTCGAGCGCGGTTACCTCAGACGGCGGAAGCGCGGCGTCGGAGGTCCCGAGCGGGGTGACCCTCTCGCCCCACCGGTACACCGCGGCGGCCCACGTGAACCCCCCGCCGAAGGCGGCGAACAGCAGGTTTGCCCCCGGCGTGACCCGGCCGTCGTCGAGGGCCTCGTTCAACGCGATCGGAATCGTGGCCGCCGAGGTGTTCCCGTAGGAGGCGATGTTGACGAACACCCTCGCCGGGTCGACGGAGAGCCGCCGAGCGGTGGCGTCGATGATCCGGGCGTTGGCCTGGTGCGGGATCAGCAGGTCGATGTCCGCTAGGGCAAGGCCGGCCTTCTCGACGACCCGCGCCGAAGAGTCGCCCATGGCGGTGACGGCACGGCGAAACACCTCCTGGCCCTCCATGAGGATCGAGGGGTGGTCCTTGACGCCGGGGGCACCTTCGGTGCCGCTCCCCGGGACGCGCAGCAGGTTCCCGGCGGTGCCATCTGAGCCCAGCTCGAAGGCAAGCAGGCCGCCGTCCTCGTCCGACGCCTCGATCACCACCGCCCCGGCACCGTCGCCGAACAGGACGCACGTGGCGCGGTTGGAGAAGTCGAGCCAGTACGAGAGCTTCTCGGCGCCGACCACCAGGACCCGCCTCATCGCGCCGGTCCGGATCATCTGATCGACGGTGGCGAGGGCGAACAGGAACCCGGAGCACGCTGCGTTGAGGTCCATCGCCGCCGCCCGGTTGGCGCCGAGCTTGCCCTGCACGGTTGCGGCCGCGCTCGGGACCATTCGGTCGGGGGTGCACGTCGCCGCGACGATCAGGTCGATGTCACCGGGCTCGAGGCCGGCGGCAGCCAGGGCGTGCCTGGCGGCCACCGTCGAGAGATCGGACACCTCGGCGTGGCTGATCCGGCGCTCCTTGATCCCGGTGCGGGTGCTGATCCAATCGTCGCTGGTGTCGGTGACGGTCTCGAGATCTGCGTTACTCAGAACCGCCGGGGGGACACACCGCCCCCAGCCGGTGATGATGGCATTTGGCACCGGCGGGTCCTCTCAGTCGGTCCAGGTGGATGCTACGGATGGAGGGGCGAGCCGGTCGGCCGCGGCCCCCACGTCGTCGAGGGACGACACCACGATGGCCTCCGTACCCTGTACCGACCTCGTGGCGAGCCCGGCGGTTACATCACCCGGTCCGATGTGCACGAACCGGGTCACCCCGGTGCGGCCGATGCCCGCCAGGGTCTCGGCGAAGCGAACCGGTGCGGTCAGCTGGGCGACCAGCGTGGCGGTGACGTCGCCGCCGTAGGGGGCGGCGGTGGCGTTGGCCCACACCGGGAAGGCGGCGGGGGAAATCGACACGCCCGCCGATGCCTCGGCGACCGCGGCGGCCGCCGAGGCCATGAACGGCGAATGGAATGCCCCGGCGACCTTGAGCGGGAGGACGCGGCGGATTCCGAATGCGGCCGCGTGGCTCGCCGCCCACTCGAGGTCGCCGGCGCCGCCGGCGACCACCACCTGTCCGGGGGCGTTGACGTTGGCCACCCACAGCCGTCCTCCCTCGTCCCGCCTGGTGGCAGCGAGCGCCTCGGCGTCGGCGACTTCGCCCCCGATGAGGGCCGCCATGCCCGACGGTTCGACGTCCGCCGCCGCCGACATGGCCCGGCCGCGGGCCACCACCAGCCGCAGACCGTCGATGAACGAGAACACCCCGGCGGCGGCGAGGGCGGTGTACTCGCCCAGCGAATGCCCAGCGGCGGCAGCGGGAGGCGAGGGTGCCGCCCCGGCCAGTGCCTCCCAGAGGGCGAACGAGATCGCGTAGAGAGCCGGCTGGGCGTGCTCGGTCCTGGTCAACGCCTCCTCTGGGCCGTCGAGGCACATCGACCGCAGTGACCATCCGAGCACCTCATCGATGGCGGGGCCGAGCAGGTCGGGGCGGGCGTCGAACAAGTCGGCGCCCATGCCGACGTACTGGCTGCCCTGACCGGGGAACAGGATGGCGTGAGTCACGCGGGACCTCGTGGGGGTGGCGCGGAGTCTGGCAGAAGAGAGATGTCAGATGTCAGATGTCAGATGTCAGAAGGCGAAGCCGGCCTACCGCCAGCGACCGGCGTGCTTCACCTCGAGACCACCGAGGACGACCAGGGCCTGGACCTCGAGACGGGGTGACCCCGGCCCGACGACGTTGTGGTCGGTGGTGTCGTCCCAACCGCCGAGCAGCGGCAGCCCGCGGATCTCGACGACCCACCCTCGCGGCACCAGGATCGAGACGCTCGCCAGGATGCTGGTCACCGACACGTTGGCGCC
>JAZDHM010000160.1:0-6451 GCA_043805935.1 Actinomycetota bacterium | reverse complement strand
GCCGATCGGAGTTCCGCCGGAACTAGCCCAGGCTTCCGACGGCCTCTTCCACCGCCTCCAGGATCTCGCCGGACTCGACCAGTTCCTTCATCGTGTTGTGGTCGGCGTAAAGCGGTCGATCGACGTCGAGATGGTCCACGTGACGGCGAATGACCTCCCTGGCGGTGGTCACACCTTTGCCCGGACTGAAGTCGCGGAAGTCGAGCGCCTGCGCCGCCCCCATGAACTCGATGCCGAGCACGCCGTAGGCGTTGTCGAGGATCTGCTCGTTCTTGAGGGCGGTGTTCATCCCCATCGAGACGAAGTCCTCCTGGTCCGCGGCGGCAGGGATGGATTGGATGCTGGCGGGCGCCGACAGGATGCGCTGTTCCACGATCAGCGTGTCCGCCGTGTACTGACTCAACATCATGCCCGACATCATGCCGGCGCCCTTGGAGAGGAACGGCGGCAGCCCGACGCTCAGTGCCGGGTTGGTCAGCCTGTTGAAGCGGCGCTCAGAGAGAACGCACACCATGGTGATCGCCGCCCCGGCCAGATCCATGGGCAGGCTCACCGGTGTGCCCTGGAAGTTCGCCCCCGTCAGCGTGAGCTTGTCCTCGGGGAGGAAGATCGGGTTGTCACCCACGCCGTTCAGCTCGATCTCGACCTGGCTCCGGGCATAGGCGATGGCATCGTGAGCGGCCCCGATCACCTGCGGCGTGGACCGCATCGAGTAGGCGTCCTGCACCTTCACCTTCATCTTGCCGGTCACCAGGTCGCTGCCCGCGATGCACCTGCGGATGGCGTTGGCGCTGCGCACCGCTCCCGCGAATCCCCGCGCCCGGTGCAGCCGCTCGTCATACGGCTTCATGTTCGCCAGCAGCGCCTCCAGGCTCATGGCGCAGGCGATCTCGGCCTGCTTGAGCCAGCGGCCCATGTCGTGGAGCTGGATGGCGCTCATGGCGGTCAACACGTTCGAGCCGTTGATGGTCGCCAGGCCATCGCGCGCTTGCAGGCCGGGGACGGGGATGCCCGCCCGATCCAGCGCTTCCTTTCCGGGCAGGCGCTCGCCTCCAAAGAAGGCCTCGCCTTCGCCCATCAACAGCAGTGCGATCTGGGACATCGGCGCCAGGTCGCCGGAGGCTCCGACCGAGCCTCGCCGGCACACCACCGGGGTCACCCCCCGATTGAGCATCTCGATCAACGTGAGTGTGATCTCGGGTCGACAGCCCGAATTCCCGTGCGCATGGACGTTGACTCGTCCCGCCATGGCGGCGCGTACGTACTCGATCGGCAGCGGCTCCCCGATTCCGGCCGCGTGGTTGTAGATGAGGTATCTCTGGAACTCCGTGACCTGATCGTCGGACAACACGACTTCCGAGAACTCCCCGATCCCCGTGTTGACGCCGTACATGATCTCGTGCGCCGCCACCTTCTCTTCCAACATGCGGCGGCACATCTTGATGCGCTCCAGCGCGTCCGGATGCACCGCTACCTGTTCCCCGTGGCGCGCGATCTGTTCCAGTCTCTCGATCGTCAGACTTCGACCGTCCAGCACGATGGTCATGGGTTCCTCGCTAGGACTCGATGGCCCCCGCCGCGCCCTGGTCGGCACAGCCGGGGTGGCGGCAGACTCCGATCCCGGTCGGGAAGCCCGCCGGTAGATGCGCTCATCCCGTCACCCACCGCTCGGCAACGGTCTTCATCTCCATGAACAGCCGCAAGTAGTCGGGACCGCCCGCCTTGGCGTTCGTTCCCGACATGTTGAAGCCACCGAACGGCTGGACGCCGACCAGCGCCCCGGTGATCTTGCGGTTGACGTAGAGGTTGCCCACGTGGAATTCGCGGCGTGCTCGCTCGATCCGGCTCCGATCACGGGAGTACACGCCCCCGGTCAGCCCGAACTCGGTGCCGTTGGCGATCTCGAGGGCGTGGTCGAAGTCGCGCGCCCGGATCACCGAGAGCACCGGACCGAAGATCTCGTGCTGGGCGAGCCGAGCCTCGGGCGCCACCTCGGCGAACACCGTGGGCTGAAGGTACCAACCACCGTCGCGGTCGATCGCCGATCCGCCGGTCACCAACGTTGCTTCGCCCTTGCCCTTGTCGATCTCGGCGAGGATGGCGCGGTGCTGGGCGGCCGAGATCACCGGGCCCACCGCATGGTTCTCCGCCGGAGGCCCGACGCTCAGCGCCTCTGCCCCCTTCACCACGCCATCGAGCACCTCGTCGTGGATGGACTCGACGAGGATCAGCCGCGACGCGGCCGAGCACTTCTGACCCTGAAACCCGAAGGCGGATCGGACCGCGTCGGCCGCCGCAGCCTTCAGGTCGGCGGTCTCGTCCACGATCATGGCGTCCTTGCCGCCCATCTCCATGGCGGCGCGCTTCAGCCACTTCTGCCCCGGCTGCACCTTCGCCGACCGCTCGGCGATCCGCAGGCCGACTTCCTTGGACCCGGTGAAGTTGATGAACCGGGTCATGGGGTGGTCGACGAGGAAGTCGCCGACCTCGCCGCCCGGCCCGGGTAGGTAGTTGACCACGCCGGCGGGGAACCCCGCCTCGGCCACCATGTCCATCCATCTGGCGCCGATCACCGGCGTGTTGGAGGCCGGCTTGACGACGATCGTGTTGCCGGCAAGCACCGGCCCCATGGCCATGCCGACCAGGATCGCCCCGGGGAAGTTCCACGGGGGGATGGCCACCCCCGCCCCGATCGGGATCAGATGCGACTCATTGTCCTCGCCCCTCCAGTGGACGGTCTCGAGCAGGCCGGCCAGCCGGATCGCCTGGCGCGCGTAGTACTCGACGAAGTCGACCGCCTCGGCGACGTCGGCCTCAGCCTCGAGCCAGTTCTTGCCCGCCTCCCAGGTCTCGAGGGCGGCCAGCTCGTACTTGTTGCGCCGCATGATGGCGGCGAGCCGCACCCCAAACCGGGCGCGGGCGGTGGCGTCGAGACCCGACCAGGCCGGAAAGGCCGCCCACGCCGCCTGCACGGCGCGTTCTGCTTCGGGGACGCCGGCAGAAGCGACCCGACCGACCACCTGGGTGGGCCGGGCAGGGTTCACGCTGTCGATGGTGCGCCTGGTGTCGACGCGCTCGCCGCCGATCACCAGCCCGTAGGAGGCGCCGAGCCTCGCCTCCACCCCGGCGAGGGCCAACTCGAAGGCGGCCCTGTTGGCGGGGAGGGTGAAGTCGGAGTACGCCTCGGGGTAGTACGGCTCGAACATGAGGCTCCTCGGTCGCCGAATCCGGGGTAGAGGGTACGCCTACCGATCACCGAACCCTGAACTCAGAGGCTGCGCGAATAGTTCGCAGGTCCAATCACGTTCCGGCTTGTCCACAAGCCGGAATGGAATCCGGGGCGAGCCTATTCGGGCACCCTCTCAGGCCGAGGTCGCCAGGTCGGCCGCCTCCCACGTCCGGGGAGCGTCGTCGACGCCCTGGAGGATCCAGCGCCCGATCACGATGAACCCGATCAGGGCGCCCAGGGCCACCTCCCGGGGGAGGCCGAACACGGTCACCACGATCCCCCACACCAGCGGCCCCAGGAACGTGGCGAACCGCCCCACGGTGGCGTACAGGCCGTAGAACTCGCCGAGGTACCGCGGCGGGGAGATCCGCTGCATGTACACCCGGTCGGCCGCCCAGGTGGCTCCCAGGGCGAGCCCGCCCAGGGCGCCGAGTGGCCACGCCAGCGACTTCACCCCCGACGCCCCGGCGGCGACGCCGATGCCGAGGGCGATCATCCAGGCGTAGAGCACCCCGTGCAGGAGGCGCCGCGGCCCGAACCGGTCGACGAACCGCCCGCCGGCGAATCCCCCGACGATCGCCGCGGTGATCGCCACGGTGAGCAGCACCTGTAGGTCTCCCGACGTGAAGCCCAGCTCCTGCTTGGCGTAGATCGTCAGGTAGCCGCCGATGAGCGTGTTGACCGCGTCGGTGTAAAAGAAGCGACCCACCAGGAACGGGGTGACGCCTCGGTATGTGCGCGCCTTGCGCCACGAACCGGCGAGCCGCCGGACGCTGGAGGCCAGGGATGGCGGCTTGCCCGGCTCGCGCTGGCGCGGTCGCTCCTTCACGAAAGCGAACGTGGGCAGGGCGAACAACAGAAAGGCGATCGCGATCGCCTTGAACACGAAGGCGTGGCCGTGGGCGTCGAGGAACAGAGCCCCGATGGCGACGCCCACGAACGACCCCAGATAGCCGACGGCGATCCCGACGCCGGACACGACCCCGACGTTCTCCGGGGTGGAGACATCGGGGAGAAGTGCGTCGTACACCACCGATCCGAGATTGAACCCGACCTGGGCGAGGGCGAACAGGGCCAACGATCCAACGACCCCGGCGCTCGCCAGGAAGAAGGTTGGGATCACCGCCACGAACGTCAGGGGAATCAGGTACCGGATCCGCCCGCCACGGTGGTCGCTGCGGGAGCCGATCCACGGGCCGAGCACCACGACGGTGACCATGGCGGCGTCGAGAGCGATGGTCAGGGCGAGGTCGGCGGGATCGTCGTATCGGGAAGTGAGCCATCCGGGGAGCCCGGCCTGGTTGTCGGTCAGCCAATCGGCGAAGTACAGGGAACCGACCCCGAGGGCGAAGATCGTGTTGGCGAGGTCGTAGACGGTCCACGACACGACGCTGAGCCGGGTGGGCCGCCACGGGTGCACCGGGCGACGCTACCAGTCGGGCTCGACCGTCCTCAGGCGGCGGCGCCGACCGACAGCGGGCCGCACACCTCGCACTCGGCGACCGGGCAGCGGTCTACCTCGACCGCCCCGAGACCGAGACGTGCCAGCCAAGTCTCGACGGCCGTGCGGTTGATGACGGTGATCGTTTCCATGCCCACAAGGTACGGCCGGGGTGTGACAAGAAGGAGCCATGAGCTGTGAGCTGTGAGCAAGAGACGCGAAAGGCGAAACCCGGCCTGCGTGCCTCTTGGTGCCATCTGCCATCCGCCATCTGCGCCCTCCGCGACGGGTAGCCGGCAAACGTCTGAGCGGGCAGCGGGTCGCGGGTAGCCTCTCCGTCTGTGCCCCGCAACGTCCTCGGCGGCGAACTCGAACCCTGCAGTACCGACCCGGTGACCGGGTGGTTCCGGGAAGGGTCCTGCAACACCAGTCCGGACGACGTCGGGAGCCACACCGTGTGCGCGGTGGTCACCGACGAGTTCCTCGAGCATCAGCGCCGCATCGGCAACGACTTGGTCACCCCGATGCCTGCCTACCGATTCCCCGGCCTCGTCCCCGGGGATCGCTGGTGTGTGACGGCGGCGAATTGGCTGCGCGCTCATCTCGACGGCCTAGCGGCGCCGGTCGTGCTGGCGTCCACCCACGAACGCACCCTCGAGATCGTGCCACTTGCGGTGCTACGGGAGCACGCCGTCGACGTGCCCCCCGACCCGAGCGCTCTCGGGGCGTGACGCCCGCGGCCGGCTCCGATACGCTGCCGCAGACCCTCAGGAGGACCGACATGACCGACGCCGTCTTGGCCACCGCCCGAGAGCTGGCCACCGGCGCCTTCAGGGATCTGCGCGCTGTCGTCGACGGCCTTCCCGGACAGGCACTCGACTGGCGACCGGCCGGCCCGGAGACCAACTCGATCGCCGTGCTGGCTACCCACTCGATGAACAGCACCCGGCTCTGGCTCCACGTCGCCGCCGGGCTGCCCCTGCCGGCGCGAGACCGCGACGCCGAGTTCCGGGCAACCGCGGCCGACCCGGCGATGCTGCTCGGGCTGATCGACAGCCTCTCGGCCGACTGCTTCGCCGCCCTCGACGCGGCGAATTCGGTCGAATGGGACGCTCCGCGTGAGTGGAAGCGCGTCAACGGCGAAGTGATGGCGCTGACGGCGGCGTACGCGGTGATGCACGCCGTCGAGCATCTGCGCGGGCACGTCGATCAGGCGTCGCTGACGAGGCACGTGTGGGAGGCAGGCCATTGAGCTGGGAGGCGGGAGCTATTGGCTCTTGGCTATTGGCAGTCAGATAGAGAAACCGAAGAGCGGAAGGTGACAGGCGCAATCCCGCGAGCACGCTTCTTGCTGGCGACAGGCGACGGGCGACCGGCGACGGGCTGGCAATCCCCGACTCACCTGCGCCCTAACAGCCCAAGCACCGCCTCGTCGCTGACCTGAGCGAAGTCGACGTACCACTCGCCCACTGCCCTGAGCCGGTCGGGCTGCAACGGGCACACCACCTCGTCGATCTCAGAGGCGATCACGTCGATCGTCCGGATGTAGACGGGATAGGGATGCGCCTCCTTGGCCAGCCGGGCGTAAACTTGGTAGTGGTCCTCCTCGGTCGGGAGGGTGGACCGCTGGAGGTAGATGAATTCCGAGCGGAAGAGCCCGATCCCTTCGGCGCCGTACGACAGGGCATGGCTGATCTCCTCCGCGAGCTCGATATTGGCCATGGGCGTGAAGCGGACATCATCGAGGGTCACAGATTTCCACTTGGCGACCTTTTTAAGCT
>JAZDHM010000159.1:0-11554 GCA_043805935.1 Actinomycetota bacterium | reverse complement strand
CACCGTCCCAGACGATCACGTCGCAGCCGGCGGGGTCGTTCTCGGCGGCGCGGATGATCGCCTCGTAGTCATTGCCGGCGTAGATCACGTTGCCCCGCACGATGTGTGGCTCGTACTCCTCCATCTCCTCGATGGTGCAGTCGTGCCGGGCAAGGTCGGCGATCTCGGCGAACCGTTGGACTCGTTGTGCCGAGAGATTGCCGTAAGGCATCGGGTGGCGGATGGCGACGACCCGAAGGCCATGGGAGAGGAGGACCTCGATGACCCGGCGTGACGTCTGGCTCTTGCCGGAACCCGTGCGCACCGCGCACACCGACACGACGGGCTTGGTGCTGGTGATCTGGGTGTCGTCCGGCCCGAGCAGGGTGAACGATGCCCCCGCCGCCATCACGATCGCGCTCACCGACATGACGTGCTGATAGGACACGTCGCTGTAGGAAAAGGCGCACTCGTCGACGTCGAGGTCCCGGATGAGGGCCGGGAGTTCCTTCTCGAGGTGGATCGGGATCCCCTCCGGATACCGGGGCCCGGCGAGCTCGGCGGGATACCGGCGGCCGCCGATGCCGGGGATCTGGGCGGCGGTGAAGGCGACCACCTCGACCGAGTCGTCTCCCCGATACCGGGTGTTGAAGTTGTGGAAATCCCGCCCGGCGGCGCCGATGATGATCACTCGTCGCGGCATCTCACTCCTCCTCGTGCCGCGCGGCGGCACCGGCGTCCACTACCACGTCTCTCACGCGCCGCCGACGCCGAGCCGTCGGCGGCTCATCCGAGCCTCGCCTCCTCGATCCTGGTCGCCCAGGGGCCAAGGACCCGGGGGCCTCCATCGAGCCCGGCCGCCGATACGCTATCCGAGATCGGCAAGCAGGAGGGGAGCGTCACGGGCAGGGTTGGGTAGGTTTCGGCCATGCCCGACATGCCGCCGGAAGAGCATCGGCTCACTCCGGACACCCTCCCGACGCCGTTCTCGGCCGCCCAGATCAGGGCCGCCTGCGCCCCCGGACGCTCCAACACCTTCCGGGTCGATCGCCGTGACGCCGCGCCGTACCTGATGCAGTGGGAGTTCGTCGGCGGCGACGAAGAGGGGGCGGAGAGCGTTCGTTGGACCGAGGCACTCGACGGTACGCCGCTCGAGGAGCGGACCACGAGCCGATCGCGCTGGATCGAGTTCCAGGGCCATGCGTCCTATCCGGTGAATTCCACGACGATCGGGACCGACACGATCGAGATCCCCGCGGGACGGTTCGAGTGCTGGCTGTACACCACGCGATCGGACGATGGAGAGGTGACCAGGGCGTGGTTCGCCCGGAACCTCCCGGGGCCGCCGGTGCTGGTGCGGTCGGAAGCCGGCGGCGCGGTGGAGTTCTCCTCGACGTTGGTCCGCGTCGCCGGCCCTCGGGAGTGACGCCGGGAAGAGGGGACGCCCACCGGGGGTTGTCGCCTGCATGATCAAACTGGAGGAGATCGAAGAGCAGGCGGTCGACGGACGCAGCGCCTGGTCCCGGAACCACGTCGAGCAGTACCTGGCCACCGACGGCGCCGTGGTAGACCATCCGTCGGCCGATCGGATGATCCTGTTGTACACCACCGGGAGGAGGTCGGGGCGGATCCGCAGGACCCCGATCGTGCACTTTCCCGTCGGCGACGACATGCTCGTGGTGGCCTCCAAGGGGGGCGCGCCCAAGCATCCCGAGTGGTACCTCAACCTGGCCGCCGATCCCCGGGTCTGGGTGCGGTACAAGACCGACTTCTTCCCGGCGCTGGCATCGACGCTCACCCCGGAGGAGCGCGCCGTCGCCTGGCCGCAGATCACCGGCAGGGCACCCTCGTTCGCCGACTACCAGGCGAAGACGGAGCGCGTGATCCCGGTGGTCAGACTCACCCGGCTCTAACGGCGGCCTCCTCGGCGGCGCGCAGCGCCCGCAGGGCGTTGCCGCCGAGGACGGCGAGGACATCGGTGACGGACCACCCCCGTTCGAGGAGCTCGGCGGTGATCGACGGGTAGCAGGACACGTCCTCGAGTCCAACCGGAGTGTGGTCGGTCCCGTCGAAGTCCGAGCCGATCCCGACGTGGGCGACACCCCCTACGGCGGCGATGTGCTCGATGTGGTCGGCCACGTCGGCCACGGTGCCGCGGTCGATCTCTCTCGAACCGAATCTCTCCTTGGCAGCGGCGGCGAACCCGGCCTCGTCGTCGGGGTCGAACTGGGCGCGGAGACGCCGATACTCCTCGAACATCCCGATGGACTGGGTAGCGGTTGCCGGCACCAGGAACGCCGGAACAAAGGCGACCATGACCACCCCGCCCGCCCCGGCGATCATCTCGATGACGTCGTCGGGCACGTTGCGCGGATGCTGGGCGATGGCGAACGCGGACGAATGTGAGGCGATCACCGGGGCGCGGCTTGCTTCGACCGCCTGGCGCATGGTGTCGGCCGACACGTGAGACACGTCGACCAGCATGCCCACCCGGTTCATCTCGGCGACGACCGCCCGGCCGAATGCGGTCAGCCCACCGTGGTGCGGGGCATCGGTCGCCGAATCCGCCCAGTCGATGGTGTCGGCATGGGTCAGGGTCATGTAGCGCACCCCTCGGGCGTGGAAGTCCGCCACGGCCTCGATGGTGTTCTCGATGGCGTGGCCCCCTTCGACCCCCAGCAGCCCGGCGACCCGCCCGCCATCTCGGACCGCCTCGGCCCGGCCGGCCCCGTCGACCATCTCGGTCGACTCGGGGGCGAGGGCACTCATCTCCCGCACCAGGTCGATCTGGCGATGGGTGGCGGCGCGTGGCCCGCGGCTCCATGCCGGGACGTACACCGACCAGAACTGGACCCCCACCCCACCTGCGAGAAGCCGGGGAAAGTCGGTGTGGAAGCCTTCGAGGCGCCGGCGAGGGTCGGCGGCGACGAGGGAACCCCCGGCGCGGGTGCGAATCGCCCACGGCAGGTCGTTGTGCCCGTCGACCACCGGAAGGCGGTCGTGGATCGACCGGGCCCGGGCGGCGATGCGGGACGAGTCGGCCATCGGCGGCACCGTAGCCGCCACGGCCCGGCGTCGGCGTGAAACGCGCCGCCGCCTCACGTACGCTTGAAGCGGAGGTACTGGGCATGAGGGGTCGGCGGCCGGCGGTGCTCATCACGGCGACGGTGCTCGCCCTTTCGTTCCTGCCGGCCGTCCCCGCGGCCGCGGCGGCATCGTGCGCCGGCCTCGCCGCCACCATCACCGGAACACCCGGCGACGACGCGATCGACGGCACCGACGGCGATGACGTGATCATCGGGTACGGGGGTAATGACCGGATCCGTGCCAACGGTGGCAACGACACGGTCTGCGGCGGCCAGGGCGACGACGATCTCCGCGGCGGGGATGGGGACGATGAGGTGTTCGGCGGGGCCGGTCTGGACGCATGCCGGGCCGAGTCGACCGCCCGGTGCGAGGGCATGCCGCTGGAGCCGGGGGATTCGGGGGAGGCGGTCGCCAGCCTCCAGTCGGCGCTCAAGTCCAAGGCGCTCTTCAGGGGGGCGGTCGACGGCGCCTACGGGGTTTCCACGGTCTCCGCGGTCGTCGCCTTCCACAAGCTGCTGGGCACCGAGCGCCTGGGGTCGTGGCTGGCATCGGACTGGAAGCGGCTTGCCGAGTTCACGCCCGAGGCGCCGACGAGGCGACGCGGCGAGCCCAACCGGATCGAGATCGACATCGGTCATCAGGTGCTCTTCCTGATCGAGAACGACGAAGTGGCGGCGATCGCCCCCGTCTCCACCGGGGGTGGGTACACGTACGTGAACCGCTTCGGCCACCCGGCGACGGCGCACACCCCGCGGGGGGACTTCCAGCTCCGCTGGTACGGCAGGGGGTGGAGGTGCGATCCGGTGACGACGTGGTGCGTCTACGACTACTGGTCGTTCTCCACCTACTACGGCATCCATGGCTACCGGACGGTTCCGACGTATCCCGCTTCCCACGGTTGCGTTCGGCTGAACACCTGGGACTCGGACCGGCTGACGCCCCACTTCTACGTCGGCATGCCGGTGCACATCTGGGACACCGCTCCGTAGAGCACGCGCAGATAGGCGGGCTCGGGTTTGGGATCCCAGCTGGCGGCCCCTATCGCCCGGTCAACAGTCCGGCGACGATCACGACGAAGGCGCCGACCGCCCCGAAGGTGGTCAGGCCCCAGTGCCGCCGTCGTGATCCCACGGCCACCGCCGCGGCAGGGAGCACTCCGGCCGCGACCACGCCGAGGCGCGCCAGAGGGTCACCGGCAACCAGTCCGCCGGCCGCCAGGAGCACCGCCCCGGTGACTGTGGCAGCGGAGATGAGCCGGTGGGTGGCGCCGCGCCCGATCCGAACCGCCAGGACGCGCTTCGCAGCGAGCGCATCGCTTTCCAGATCGGGCAGCTCGAAGCACAACACCATCGCCAGGTGGAGCGGGATGAGGGCGGAGATCGTCCACCAGGCGGAGGCGGCCGGGGAGGCCCCCTGCGACCACGCGCCAGTGAGGGGGACCAGCCCGGCGACCACGACCGATGTCACCAGCTCACCCCATCCGGTGCCGAGCAGCCGCACCGGAGGTGTCGAGTAGGTCCAGGCGACGGCCAGGGCGATCGCCCCGAGGACGGCGGTGCGAGGGCTGATGGCGGTCATGAGCGCCATCGCCGCCAGGGCTACGGTCGTGGTGATCCGCGCACCGACCAGGGCGGCCCGCCGGGCGACCACCCCCGAGGGGATGACTCCGCTCCCTCCGGAGAAGAGGGTGCGGTTGGTGACCGCGGTGTCGGCCTCGGCGTCCCCGTACTCGTTGGCGAGCTGGGCGGTGAGCTGGATGGCGGTGACCATGCCCTGGCCCAGGAGGTATCGGGCGGCGTCGACCCCGGCGGCGAAGCGTGCCCCCACGGCGAACAGGAGGGCGCCCCCCACGAGAAAATGGGGGCGGGCGAGCCGGAGATACCGCCACACCCGCCCATGATGGCGCGGCGACATCTGGGGCGCAGCTCGCGGAGTGTCAGCCGGCGCAGCCGCCCTGTGAGCCGATCTCGAACGAGTCGATGACCCCGGCAACCACCGTGGTGAACTCGCCGACCAGGGCGTCGGCGCAGGCCGTCAACCGCAGGGCGCCGGTGTCGGCGTCGCCGAAGAAGAACACGCTGTGGGGGTCGGGGGGATAGCCGCCCAGCGGCTTGTTGCCTCGGCCCAGGCCAACGGTCGCATAGGTGATCCCGTCCACGGCGAAGCGCTCGTAGTTGTGGTTGTGGCCGGTGAGGACCAGGTCGGCACCCCACGCGGCGAATGGCCAGCGCATCGCCGTCTCACCCCTGTGGTGGGTGGATCCGTAGGGAGCGTGATGGAAGACCACCACCTGCCACGGCTGGGTCGACGCCGCCAGACCGGCCCGCAGCCACGCCGCCTGCACCGAGTCCGCGCCGATGCCATCGGGTTCCTCGGCGTCGCTGTTGACGAAGAACCAGTGGACCGGCCCGAGGACCACGTCGTAGTACCGCTCGTTTCCCGACGACGAGTCCATCCCATCGCCGGGGAGGGTGAAGTAGGCGAGGTACTGGTCCAGCCCGCCATCGGTGTAGTCGTGGTTCCCCAGGGCGGGGAAGAACCGGTTGGTCTCCGAGCCCGGCCCGTACTCCCCGGTGTAGGCGCCGATGTAGTCGGCGTAGAAGGCTCCCACCAGGGCGTCGTAGCCCGCCGATCCATACGCGTTGTCGCCGACGGTGATGATGTCGTCGGGTGCCCAGTCGTGGATCATCGCCGAGGTCGCCTCCTCCTCGGGCCCGGCGTCCCCGTAGTCGCCGATCACCGCGAAGGTCGTCGGGGGGATCGGGGTGCCGGTCGTCGTGGCCGGGGCGGTGGTCGTGGTGAGGGCGGTGGTCGTGACGGCTGCCTGCGGCGAGGTGGTGGTCGACGTCTCGGTCGAGGCGGTCACCGAGGACCCGGTGCTGCACGCCGCGGCGACCACCCAGAGAGCGGCAACGGCTCCGACGCGGGAGAGGTTGGGCACGCCCGGCATTATCAACCGTCGGGGCGATATGGCGACGCATCGTCCTGGCCGAGGGGTCACGCCGTCGATACGCTCGGGTTCTCTCGAGCAGGGGGAACGCGTGGTCCATGAGACGCCCGCCGGGGACGCCGCCGATCTGACGCCGGGACAGGTGATCGGTGCCGGTCGCTTCGCCGTCGGCAACGACGACGGGGAGTGCTTCGCGGTGACCCGCCGCTGCCGCCACCTGCTCGCCGATCTCGCCAGGGGGTCGATCGACGGGGAGGGATGCCTGGTGTGCCCCTGGCACGGATCGCGCTACGACGTCGAGACCGGGCGCATGGTGTCGGGCCCGAAGGGGGTCTTCGGGAAGATTCCCGGTCTTCCGGCCGCCTACATCGCTCTGGCCGCGGTCCTGCCGCTGGGACGCGGCACCGTCGTCGAACGCGACGGCGAGCTCTTCGTGCGGCGTGCCGAGGACTGACCGAGGTCGCCCGCTCCTAGTGTGCGGCCAATGCGCCGCGTCTGGGTTGCTCTGCTGGTGGCCTCGCTGGGGTGGGGGACGGCCGGCGTGGCCACCCGATTCATGCTCGACGATGGCGTCGGACCGTTCACGGTGGCCACCCTGCGCGCCACCGTCGCCGCGATGGCGGTGATCGGCTTCGTCCTCTTCCGAGGCACCGGCTTCCCGGGACCGGTGGCGCAACGGGTCGGCTGGGTGATGGGGGTGACCAACCTGGCCATTCCCTACCTCGCCTCCAATGTGGCCCTGGAGCACGCCTCTGCGGGATTCGTCGGGCTCATGACCGCGCTGATCCCGCTGTTGACGGCGGTGATCGCTCACTTCGTGCTCGTCGGCGAGCAAATGTCGGCGATCCGGGTGGTCGGTCTCGTCATCGGCTTCGCCGGTGTGGCCCTCCTGCTGGCGTTGGGCGACTCCGGTCTCCCCGAGGGCGGGCAACCGGTCCTCGCCGGGGTGCTCTCGCTGGTCTCCGTGGTGTCGATCGCCGTCGGCGGTGTCTATGCCAAGCGCCATGCCGGCGGGTACGACCCCTTCGAGGTCACGGGGGTGCACTTCGTGACGGGTACCGTGATCATGGCCGTGGCCACCCTCTTCACCGAGGGGGTTCCTCACGGGATGAGCGGCCACTCCTGGGCGGTGCTGGCCTACCTGGGCATCGGGTCGACCTTCGTGCCCTTCATCCTGTACTACTGGATGCTGGGGCGGGTTTCGGCGACCTTCGCGTCGACCGCCGGCTATCTCGTGCCGCCGGTGGCGGTCACCGCCGGGATCCTCTTCCTCTCGGAGCGGCTCGAACCGGGGCTCGTCGCCGGAGGCGTCCTCATCCTCGTCGGCGTGATCATCGGAGATCGAGCGGAGCGGCGGGTGCCGGTCGGATGAGGCTGCTTCACCGGATGCCGGTGTCGTAGGTGAGGTCGACCACCTGGGTCGATCCGGGGTCGAGCGTCAGCTCGACGGGCGCCGCGGTGCCCATCAGACCCTCCACGGGCTGAGGCTCCAGCGTGTAGGTGCCAGCCGGACCCGTCAGCTGGTAGGCGCCGTCGGCGTCGCTGGTGGCGGTGGCGACGACCACCCCCTGAAGGTCCAGCAGCTCGATGACGGCGCCTTGGACCGGCCGGTCGGAGCAGTCGACGCCTTCCTGGACGACCGGGCAGGTCGGCCCGGCGGTCACGGTGCCGCGTACGACGGCTGTGCCCGGTGTGGTCGTGGTGGCCGCCTCGTCGGCGCAGGCCACGGCCACGACGGCCAGGGTCAGGGTGATGAGGAACGATGGGCGCATCGCCAGTGAGACGCCGCGGACGGTGGGGGTGGTTCCCGCCGGCGTCATTGGTACGAGACGTACACGACCGTCGGAACCAGGTCGAGCACCTCGGCCGGGCTCATCGGCCCCGGGCTGTCTTCGTCGTAGAAGTTCTTCCACCCGAACCGCCACTCGGCGGTCTCCCAGCCGGCGGTGACCGCCGCCCAGGTGGTGTACTTGTCCGGGATGGCGCCCTGCCCGTCCATCTGGATGACGACTGCCAGCTCCGCCGGGGTCTCGATCAGCTCCCGGTTCTCCAGCATCGAGAGCCGGAACTGGTGGAGCAGCAGCATCTTCTGGGGCAGGTGGTTGTCTCTTACGAGGGTGGCCAGCCACTCGACGACCGAGTTCACTTCTTCGGCCGACACATGGCCCACCTGGTGGAGGTG
Organism: Actinomycetota bacterium; assembly: GCA_043805935.1. Lineage (GTDB taxonomy): Bacteria > Actinomycetota > Acidimicrobiia > Spongiisociales > UBA11373 > RBG-16-68-21. Next base: position 3,356 of record JAZDHM010000159.1, on the reverse strand, counting down.
GAACTCGTCTGGCCCGAGGCGCCACTCGGGATCGAGCGCGAGGCCGACATTGGGTAGGAGGAGCAGCTCCTCGTAGAGCTTCGCCTGGGTGAGGAAGTCGGTTCGGCCCGGCTGGAGGTCGAGCAAGACGTAGATTCCCTCTTGAGCGGCCAGGTCGATCCAGGGCTGCAGGAACTCGACCGTCATCTCGTTCGAGTAGTTGTTGTCGGTCCCGGCGTCGGCGGCGGCCACCGTGGCGATGATCTCGAACGTCGGGACCACTTGGAGGCCATCGGCGTCGTATCCCGCGGCGACCTGACGGGCCCGGGTCACCGCCCCTTCGGCATCCTGCTCCCCGAGCACGCCGAGCTCGGCGGCTTGCGGGTTCCCGTACAGGGCGACCAGCCTTCGACCGGGGAACATCAGATACCCGCCGCCGGGAATCTCGTCGGGTTCGAGGATCACCGGCAATTGCCAGGTGGCGTCGGGGGTCACCCCGATCAGCTGCACCTGCTGGGCGCCGCCGGGAACACCGTGAAGCATGCGCGCCACTTCGGTATTGGCCCGGAGGTCCGTCCCGTCGACGACCGCCATCAGCCCTCCGGTGGTCGCCGCTCCCACCGCCGCGGCGATCGCCAGTTGTGTCTGGCCGGCATCCACCAGCCAGACCGCACCAGAAGCGCCATCCCCGGCATGGAGCGAGGGGACCGGCTCCGGTGCCGGGTTGGCCGGCTCGGTCGTGGTGGTGGTCGTCGAAGGTTCGGTGCCCGAGGTCGTGGTGGTGGTGGTCGGGCTGGGGATGACACCAACTCCCTCGGCGAAGCTGCCGACCGCGGCGACGACGGTGGCGATGCCGGGTTCCTCGGGCAGGGTGACGTGGTTGGAGGCATCCACCCGGTCATTGACCTCCGCGGCGATGCGCTCGTTGGTCCCGGTGATCGTCTCCACGTCGGAGAACTCGGGGACTTCCACGGTCGCTCCCTCCCCCAGGATCCACACGGTCTTGGGAGACAGGCGATCGATCTCGTAGGCGAGGAGGCTGGACCGGCTGGCCGATGCGAAAAGCAGGGGCCCGTTGAGGGCGAAGGCCAGGCGGGCGGCGATGGCGATCCGATCGAGGTCCGAGGCCGAGACGACAACGACGTCGTGCGCGCAGACGAAGGCGCTCTGGGAGATGCTCACCGAAGCGGCCTCGACATTGGATCCGGTGACCCGCTCGGTGATGGGGCCGTCCGTCCGAGGCGCCGGTAGGTTGGGGATCGAGACGTTGCACGGACGGAGGTCCTCGGTGGTGAGCGTGGTCGAGCCGTTGCCCGGGGTGGTGCCGTCACCGGTCGATGACGTCGTGCCGCCGGACACGCACGCGGCGCACAGGACGGTGAACGCGAGGATCGTCGGGATGCGGCGCAGGTGATTCCTCTGGACTCGGCGAGAGGCTACCGGCCGGCCGGAGTCACGCTGCGCGATGAGCGGGAGGCGGCGGAGGAGGGGATACCACCGGCGGTGAACTCCAGATGTGCACCGGTATCCCGATGAACAGCTGCGAATCGAGCCAATCGGAGTCCCAGATGTTCACCCGGGTGCAGCCGTGCGAGGCCGGGTATTCGGGGACACTGTGGTAACCGTGGATGCCGTACATGGGAGAGAACTCCCAGTAGTTGTAGACGCACCAGGTGGTGACCGAGTCGCAGTGCCAGCCGAATTGACGCCAAGCCAGGTGGAAGTCGCCCTCCGGGGTGTTGGCGCCGACGATGCGCCCCTGTCGCACGCTGACGTAGCTGTACCCCCCGCCCGTGGACACCGGGAGGATCCCGGTGATCGAGCCGTTGCGAATCACGAACATGATCTGCCGGGCCAGGTCGACCTCGACGCGATCCGGCTCGTCCCACCGGTTGGGCACCACCGGGTCGGCGAGCATCTGCAGGCGGATCCAGTCGAGCGCGTTGAAGGTGGTCGTCCGCTCCAAGCCGAGGTACTTGTGCAAGGCGAGCACGGCCGACTCGGTCTGCTGGTCGTACGTTCCGTTCACCCGGGAGTGGTAGAACCCCAACTGGGTGAGGGCGACCTGGAGCCGCACGACGTCGACCCCCGTGGAGTCGGGGGAGAGGCGGACCAGGTTGCCGAACCCGTTCACCCGGTCGAGTTCGAACGACCCGTCGGCGGCACCCGCGACGGGGGCGATCAGGCCGGTGACGCCGAGCACGGCGGCGAGGAGGGCGAGCCGGAGGTGTCGTCGGGGCTTCATCGTGGCGTCGAGCATAGATCGGTCGGTGTCAACCCAAGGTTTCGCGTTTTCGGAGGCACCCTCTCAACGCCGGGGGGGAGGCTGCGGTGTCACGTCGGGCGGTGTGTCCCAGACGTGCAATGGCATCCCGACGTACAGGAGGGGTTCCATCCACCTGGCGTCCCAGAGGGTGACCCGGATGCACCCGTGCGAGACAGGACGGTCGGGAACGCTGGGATACCCGTGGATGCCGTAGTAGGTGCTGAACCCCCAGTATTTGTACACGCACCACGGGAGGCAGCTCCATCCCAGCTGGTGCCAGCGCAGCGTGAAGTCCCCGTGGGGGGTCACGGCGGGCACACTGCGGCCCCGCAGGTCGCTGAAGTAGCTGTACCCACCGCCCGTAGAGACCGGGAGGATGCCGGCGACCTCACCGTCGCGGACGATGAACAGGAGCTGACGCCCCACATCGACCTCCACGCGATCCGGCTCGTCCCAGCGGTCGGGAATCCCGGCGTCGCCGGGAAGGGACTCGAGGCGGATCCAGTCGAGTGCTGCGAAGTCGTAGGTCGGCTCCAGTCCGGCGTAGGCGTGGAACGTCCGCACCGCGTACGAGGTCTTCTGGTCGAAGTCCCCTGTGACCGGTCCGTGGTACATGCCGAGCCGGCTGAGGGCGTACTGCAGACGGATCACGGCGGGGCCGGCGTCCCCTTCGGTGAGCGGGACGAGATCGTGGTAATCGCCCGCCGGCTGGAGATCTGCGGCCTGGGCGCTGGTGCCCACCGCGTACAGCCCGCTCGTCAGCAGCAAGGCGACAACCAGTCTGCTCAGCATTCGTCTCATGTTTTAGTGGGGTGGTCGCGGATACTCGACGATAGCGGGGCCATCCGCCACACGCCCGTCTTCACGATGGCGCCACCCGCGCCTGGTACCGTGGCTGGCACCGCGGGTCGATGTGCCTCACCCTCCTGCGGCTTCCTGCCGGCGGTCGGTCGAATCGTGCCGCGTCGGCCGGGCACGAGACGAAACGAGAACCATGGATCGCAGTGCGACGCCGACGGCCCCCGGATTCGGGGCTCTCGGCGTCTCCGACGAGATCATCGCCGTCCTCAGCGGCCTGGGCATCACCCGGCCCTTTCCCATCCAATCGATG
>JAZDHM010000158.1:0-3189 GCA_043805935.1 Actinomycetota bacterium | reverse complement strand
CTCTTCGTCCCTGACCTCGAGCAGCATCACCCTGATCCCGGCGGGCTCGTCGCCCTGGGTGGTGGTCGTGGTGCTCCCGGGCGCGGTCGTCGTCGTGGTCGTCGTGCCCTCGCCTCCGGTCGTGGTGGTGGTCTCCCCCGCTTCGGTTGTCGTGGTGGCCTCAGTGCTGCTGGGGGCACGACGAGCGGCTGGAAGGGATCACGGGGCTGGGCCACCTGGTAGTCACCCGACAGGTCGATCGGGCCTCCCGGCCCGGCGGTGGTGGTGGTTTCGCCACCCGGAGCCCCGGGCAGGGTCGTCTCCCCGCCGGTGAAGACGCCCGCCGACGCCATCAGCCACACCGAGGCGACCGCTGTCGCCACCAGGAGCACGGACACCAGCACCGAGAGCAGGGTCCGCTTGACGCCGATCATGTCACCCACCCCCCGGGTTCGCCTCGAAGCTCGAATCGGTGGAGGCGATCGTCGTGGTCGTGGTCTCGCCTTCGGACGACCCCGGGTCGACCGTCGGGAGCAGGTCAGCAGTGGTGAAGAGGCGCATCTCGATGCTCGCCCCGAGGATGGTCGTGCCGGTCTCGTCCTGAGTCGAGGAGAGGGACACACCGTCCACCCGCACCAGGCGGTCCATGTCGTTCAGCCCGAAGAGGAACCCGAGCACCTCGAAGAACTCACCCTCGATCTGCGCCGACACGTTGATCGCGCGCAACTCCGAGCCGTCCACCGCCGGAGCCGGTACCGAAGGGGACAGGGTCTGCAGTTTGACCCCGGTGTCGCCGGCGAGCGAGTAGATCTGCTCGATCGCTTCGTCGAGTAGTGGCCGATCCGGAATCAGGGCGTTGAGCTTGCCGAGGGCCGCCTCGTACTCGACCTCGCGGTCCCGAATGTCCTGAAGCTGGACGATCTGCGCCCGCAGCCTCGACTCGGTGTCGATGGCCGCGTTCAGCTGGTCCTGGTAGTCGCCGATCGTGCCGTTCCGGGGCGAGATCAGGAACATCCACCACGCCGCGGTCAGCAGGAGCACTCCCACAACGGCGACCAAACCGATCCGCCGCATCACGGGACCTCCGGGATCAGCGTGTCGGCGCGGTTCGTGGTGGCGGCATCCGTCAGCGCCGCCGTCGAACTGAACGTGACGACTTCGGAGTCCCCGATGACCCCCTCCGACACGGTGCTGACCCATGGACCGGTGACACCATTGAACTGGCCCGAGTCGAGCGCCCGCAGCCAGGAGGAGACATCCGGGTAGTCGAACCCGACCCCGCTGAAGGCCACCTGGCCGAGCACCCCCGACGTCGCCTCCGGGACGATGCTTCCCGAGAACGTCTCCACCCAGACCCGTGGGGGCAGGAGCCGCGCCAGGTCGTTGAGGAAGATCCCCCAGTCCACGTCGGCAGAAAGAGCGGAGCGGACCAGCTCGGCCTTGGTGTCGAACTCGGTCTTGATCTCACCGGATGCCGACAGGGTGACCACGTCGCGCTCGAGTGAGTCGTTGATCGAGTTCTGTGCGTCGCGGTCAGCCTCGGCGGCGGCGACCTTGCCGTTCCAGTAGAGCACGCCGAAGGCGAGAAGCGCCACGTACACGACGGCGGCGAACACCCCGAGGCCGATGCGCCGACGCCTGCTCCGTTCCTGGGCGACTTCCGGCGGGAGGAGGTTGATGGGTCTCATGGCTGGGTGTCAGGCGACATGGGCGAATCGGTTCGTCGGCGGCACCACGTACGAGCCCCACAGGCCCAGGCCCACCGCCGCGGGCAGCACCGGCTGGTAGTCGAGGAGTTGGCTCTCGGTCATCTGCACCCGACCGACGCTGACGTGATCGAGCACGCGCACCGGCTCGACCCTGGTGTTGAGCGAGCGACCGATCCGATTGGCCAAGTGGGGAAGCCGGGCGCCGTTCCCCGAGACGACCAGGCGCGCCAGGGTATGCTCGCCCGCCTGGGTCAGGTAGTAGTTGACCGAGCCCCTGATCTCCTCGATGAGGGCGTCGGCGGTCCGCGTGAGGATCCGCCGGGCGATCATCTCCTTGTCGTCGCCCTCGGGGAAGCCCTGGGGAGCGACCCCGACGCGACGCTTGAGCTCCTCGGCGTCCTCGCGCGACAGAGACATCCCGGTCATGAGGGTCTGCGTGAAGTGCTCCCCTCCCGTGGGGAGGATGCGGACGAAACGGGTGATCCCGCCCCGCACGATGGCGATCTGGGACATCGCCGCCCCGATGTCGAGTAACGCCTGGGGTCCCTCGCCGCCGAGGAGGAGGTCGGCTCCGAAGGCGGCGCGCACCAGCCCGAACGCCTGGAGATCGATGGAGAGGACGCTCAGACCGGCGCCGTTGGCGATGCGGACCAGGCCGTCGACCATGTCGCGTTGCGCCGCCACGACGAGGATCGACAACATCAGGTCGCCCTCGGGGGTGGTGAACTCCTCGAGCGGGACGAAGTCGAGCACCGCTTCGTCGACCGGGATCGGGATCGCGTCCTGCACCTGGAACGGCAGGGCGTCCACCAGCTCGGCTTCCTCCAGGTGGGGCACGTCGACCTGGCGGACGATCACCCGCTGGCTGGCGATCCCCACCACCACCCGCTTGCGGGGCAGGTGGTGCCGCTTCCACAGGGCGGCGACCACCTCGGTGACTGCCCCCTCGTCGGTCACGTCGCCGGCCTCGACCACTCCGGGCGGCAGTGGCATCTCGGCGAAGCGGCGCAGCACGGGAGCGCCCTTGCCGGCGTCAACGACGGCGGCACGCACCGCATCAGAACCGATGTCGAGACCTATCGCGACCGGCATGCCCCGCCTCGCGCAAAGGTCGCTGGCGTCATTTTGGACGCTCCTGTCCTACTCACAAGCGGGTAGTTACGCCTGTGTGAAGGCTACACAGGGGAGCGCGCGGGGCCAAGGACCCACGCGGAGCGCGTGAGATGCGCGCTCACCGCGGTAGGCCGCCCCGCCAACCCCTACCAGCCGAGATACCAGGAGGCGATGGCATCCCCGGCGGCGATGGCAACCCACGCCCCCACCACCAACGCCGGACCGAAGGGGATCAGGTCGCGTCGCCGGGCGCGCCCGGCGAGCACCAGGGTGATCGCCACCACTCCCCCGATCACGAAGGCGCCGAACACGGCCACGACCAGACACGCCCAGGATCGGAAGGCGGCGAAGACGCCGAGCACGAAGCCCAGCTTGACGTCGCCCATCC
>JAZDHM010000157.1:0-2154 GCA_043805935.1 Actinomycetota bacterium | reverse complement strand
TGGCCGCGGGAACCTACGAGCTCTTCGTCGGTGACGTCAGCGGTGAGGACGGCTTGGAGTCCGGGCTGTACGAGACGTTCACGGTCGGCCCGTGATGGTTGAGGCGAGCAGCCGTCGCCATGTCCCCTCCCCTCCTTCCTGGAGGATCGGGCTGCGGGGCGCTGCCGTTCCCCGGTCGGCGGGGTCAACCCCGTGTATTGAGACCGGCGTCGCCCGCCACCGACAGCGGGCACCGAAGCCCCGGTAGCCTTCGACCGTGCCCTCGTGGCCCTTCGACCCCCCGCTCACGCCGATGGAGGCGAAGGTTCGCGACGACCTTCCCGAAGGCGAGTGGGCATACGAGCCCAAGTGGGACGGGTTCCGGGCCGTCGCCTGGAGCGCACCGATCCGTCTCGACAGCCGCAACCACAAGACCCTGCTCCGCTACTTCCCCGAGCTGAAGCCCTCACTCGAGGCGCTGCCCAGGGGGACCGTCGTCGACGGTGAGGTGGTGGTCGTCACCGGGGATCGGCTCGACTTCGACGCCCTGCAGAACCGGCTGCATCCCGCAGAGTCGCGGGTGAACCTGCTCGCCGGGGAGACCCCGGCGGACCTGGTCGCCTTCGACATCGTGGCTCTGCTTGGCAAGGACCTGCGTCCCGCACCGTTCTCCCAGCGACGGGCCGCGCTGACCGGACTGATCCCGGGACTGGGGGAGCGGTGGCACCTCACTCCGTCGACCACCGACCGTGCCCTCGCCGCCCGGTGGTTCGACGACTTCGAGGCGGCGGGGTGCGATGGGATAGTTGCCAAACGGCTCGACGGGCCGTACGTCGAGGAGAAGCGGGAGATGGTGAAGGTCAAGCATCGTCGCACCGTCGACTGCGTCGTCGGCGGGTACCGAGTGCACAAGGATGGCGAGGGGATCGGGTCGATCCTGCTCGGCCTCTACGACGGCCCCGACCTCCACTTCATCGGGCACTGCTCCGGATTCCCCGATCACGACCGGAAGGCGCTGCTCGCCCAGTTCGAGAAGATCAAGGCGGACGACTCGTTCGGCCCGGAGGACGAGGTGCGCCGTCCCGGCGGTGAGAGCCGCTGGACCGGTGACAAGGATCTCTCCTGGGTTCCGGTCACCCCCGGCGTCGTCGTCGAGGTGTCCTACGACCAGTTGACCGGAGCCCGCTTTCGCCACGCCACCCGGTTCGAGCGATGGCGGCCCGACAAGGACGCCATCGCGTGCACGATGGACCAGCTGGAGCGGCCCGAGGGTCCGGGGTTCGAAGAGGTGGTGGGGGAGTAGGAGCGGATCGCGGACAGCGGACGGCCTACCCCTTCATCCTTCTCTTGCTCGGCTGCACCCGCGGCGGCTCGCCGGGCATCTTGGGATAGTGGGGTGGCCAGGGAGCGTCGCCGATGCCGTTGGCCTCGTCGGCGGCGACCATCTCCAGGAGCGGGGTGAGGTCGCCCGGTTGGTCATCGATGCCGGCGGTGAGGTCGCCGACCTCGGCCCATCGATCTCGAAACCCGACGAGGGTCATCTCGGTCGGGTCGATCGTCTGCAGTTCGTCCCATCGGAAGGGGGTCGACACCAGCCCGGTCTGGCGGACCGAGTATGCCGAGGCGATCGTCTTGTCGCGGGCATTCTGGTTGTAGTCGATGAACACCCCCGAGCGCTCCTCCTTCCACCAGGCCGTGGTGGCGAGGTGATCGCGGCGCTCCAGCTCCCTGGCCAGCGCCAGTCCCGCCCGCCTGACCTCGAAGTAGTCCCACCGCGGCTCGAGGCGGACGTACACGTGGATCCCGCGCGACCCCGAGGTCTTCGGCCAGCCGACGAGGCCCTTCTCGGCGAGCAGGTCCCGGGCGGCACCGGCGATCTCTCGACAATTGTCGAAGGTGAATCCGTCGGTGGGATCGAGATCCATGCGCAGCTCGTCGGGGTGGTCGAGGTCATCGATCCGGCCGTTCCACGGGTTGAGGTCGAGCACCCCCAACTGAACCTGCTCTACGAGATCGGCGGCGTCCTCGACGTATGGCATGTTTCCGGGCCGCGCCGACGGAAACGCCACCGGATGGCTGTGGGTGATGGTGCCGGGAGCGCGCTTGGTGAAGAAGGAGTCTTCGGTCACCCCACCGGGCCAGCGCTTGAGGGACGTGGGCCGGTGGAACACGCCA
>JAZDHM010000156.1:0-4679 GCA_043805935.1 Actinomycetota bacterium | reverse complement strand
GACATGGCTGCCTGGATGGAACGGATGCACGGAGCCGGCCCGGATGATGAGAGCTCCTGGGACGACCTGGCCGGCTGGATGGCAGCGCACCACGCAGCCCACCCGGGTGTGTGCCCCCTCGGGCGGTACGCTTCCCCCGGGACGGGGGAAGCACCTGCTGGATGAGCCACCGGGGTCGGGTGCCGCCCGCCGCCCGTAGCGCCGACGGAGGAGGACGATGGCCGGGGCCCGGCGGATCCTGATCGCCGACGACGAACCGGACCTTCGGCGAATGCTCAGCGCGTATCTGAAGGCCGAGGGATTCGCGCCGTCGGTCGCAGCCGACGGGCGGGAGGCGCTCGAACGGATGCGCGCCGACACTCCCGACCTGATCGTCCTCGACGTAGGCATGCCCGGGATCGACGGCCTCGAGGTGCTCCGCCGGATCCGGGCCGACTCCGACGTTCCGGTGATCATGCTCACCGCCCGCTCCGAAGAGGTCGACCGGGTCGTCGGCCTGACGGTTGGTGCCGACGACTACGTCACCAAGCCGTTCAGCCCCAGAGAACTGGCGGCGCGCATCACGGCGGTGTTGCGGCGGGGACGCCGCCCGGGTGACGACGAGGTCCTCCGCTTCTCCAGTCTCACCATCGACCCCGCCCGTCGCGAGGTGCTCCACGACGGAGAACCGGTCGCCCTCACCACCCTCGAGTTCGACCTCCTGGCCGCTCTGGCGTCGGCGCCGGGGCGCGTCTTCACCCGCGACCAGTTGCTGCAGCGGGTCTGGGGCTGGGACTACTTCGGCGCGGACCGTGTGGTCGACGTTCACATCGCCAACATTCGCAAAGCCATCGGCGACGACGCCACCGATCCGACGATCATCGGCACCGTGCGGGGCGTGGGCTACCGGCTCATCGTCGAACCGGCATGAAGCACATCACCGAGAGCCTGCTCTTCCGACTCGTGGTGTCACACCTCTTCGTGGTGGTGGTGGCCGTGGTGGCAACGGCCTTGCTCAGCCGCTCCCTCGCCGGCTCGTTCTTCGAAGGGCATCTCGCCGACATGGGTGCCGATCCCGCCCTGGGAGGCATGTCGGCAGCGATGTCGGAAGGCTTGCGCAAGGGGTTCGCCGACTCCTTCCAGAGTGCCCTCACCATCGCCGTGCTGGTCGGTGCCGCGGCAGCGATCCTGGCCAGCACGTTCTCCGCCATCCGGGTGCTGCGGCCGCTGGAGCGGGTGCGACGCGCCACCCGGCGGCTGGCATCGGGTTTCTACACCGAACAGATACCGATACCCGTCGAGACGGAACTCGCCGCATTGGCCCACGACGTCAACGCACTCGGCGAAGCGCTCGAGAAGGTGGAAGAGAGGAGGGTCCGCCTGATCGCCGAGGTGGCCCATGAACTGCGAACCCCCCTCACCACCATCCAGGGCTACATGGAGGGCCTCCTCGACGGCGTGTTCGAGCCCACCGAGGAGGTCTTTGCCGCCACGGCCCATGAGGCCACCCGGCTCCAGCGTCTCGCCGCCGACCTCAGCTCGCTGTCACGCGCCGAGGAGGGCGCTATCGAGCTGGTCACCGCCCGCGTCGACCTGGGATCCATCGCCGCCGAGGCAGCCCAACGCCTGCGGCCCCAGTTCGAGGGCAGCGACGTGGCCATAGAGGTGCGGCGACTCGACTCTCTGCCGGTCGAGGGCGATCCCGATCGGCTCGCTCAGGTGTTCACCAACATCGTCGGCAACGCCCTCACGTACAGCCTGCCCGGAGGGAAGGTCGAGGTGATCGCCCAGCGGCGAGGTGCGACGGCCGCGGTGTCGGTGACCGACACCGGTCGCGGCATCACCCCCGACCACCTCGAAGCGATCTTCGAACGGTTCTTCCGCGCAGACCGCGACGCACCCGGGGGCACCGGCATCGGTCTCACCATCGCGCGGCGGATCGCCCGCCTCCACCAGGGTGACGTGACGGCGACGTCGCCAGGCCTCGCCCATGGCTCCACCTTCACCGTCGAGATCCCCCTCGCGGGGTGAGGAGAGACGGCAGAAGGCACCCCGTCGCCCGACGCCCGACACCCGAAAAGCGCTACCCGCTCCCTGCTGCCCGCAGGACGACGGACGCCGCCCAGAAGCCGGACGCCAGAAAAGCGCTACCCGCTCTCCGCTGCCCGCAGGACGACGGATGCCGCCCAGAAGCCGGACGCCCGAGGCCAGACGCCAGAAAAGCGCTACCGGCTCCCCGCTGCCCGCAGGACGACGAACACCGGTAGGGGACACGGTTGGAACCGGCAACTGGAAACGGGCGACGGCGCCGGGCTTGCGGCCCGGCCCTTGCGGAGAGGGAGGGATTTGAACCCCGCGCCCACCCGACACCAGACGCCAGACGCCCGCCTCGAACACAAGCGGCAGGGGTTTGGAGCGGGCGACGGGTAGCGAGCGACGGGCGACGGCGCCGGGCCTGCGGCCCGGCCCTTGCGGAGAGGGAGGGATTTGAACCCCTCGCCCACTCGACACCAGACGCCAGACGCCAGAAAACCGCTACCGGCTCCCCGCTGCCCGCAGGACGACGAACACCGGTAGGGGACACGGTTGGAACCGGCAACGGGAAACGGGCGACCGCGCCGGGCCTGCGGCCCGGCGCTTGCGGAGAGGGAGGGATTTGAACCCTCGAAGGGGCTATATCACCCCTTACTCGCTTAGCAGGCGAGCGCCTTCGACCACTCGGCCACCTCTCCCGATCGGAAGGTCCCCGGCATCGGACATCACGCGCGGGACCGCCTGGATTGTGGCAGGTCCCTCTCGTCGCGGCTTCCAGCTGTCGGTTGCCAGCAAGGAGCGGGGAGCGGGTAGCGGGAAGCCGCCCGCCCAAGGCGGGCTTGCGGAGGGGGTGGGATTCGAACCCACGGAGCCCCGGAGGGCTCAGCAGTTTTCAAGACTGCCGCCTTCGTCCGCTCGGCCACCCCTCCTCCAACAGCCTCCCCCTTCCAGCTGCCAGCTACCAGCACGAAGCCGGAAGCCGGTGGCGGTACGGGGTAGCGGCGACAGGTGTCGACCTGTCGCTCGCGGAGAGGGTGGGATTCGAACCCACGGAACCGGAAACCCGGTTCAACAGTTTTCGAGACTGCCGCCTTCGTCCGCTCGGCCACCTCTCCCCCTGGACGGCTCGCCACCTCTCGACGGCCCGCCGCCGGGGAACTGTACCCGGGTGACCCGAGGTCACCGGCGCTCGCCGAAGAACTCGGAGAGCAGCACCGCGCACTCGTCGGCGAGCACCCCGGGGATCAGATCACATCGGTGGTTGAGGCGCTCGTCCTGAGGGATGTTGTACAGGCTCCACGCCGCGCCCGCCTTCAGATCGGCGGCGCCGTACACGATCCGATCGACCCGAGCCCACACCGCCGCCATGGCGCACATGGCGCACGGCTCGAGCGTCACCACCAGCGTGTGACCGCTGAGCCGCCAATGGCCCAACGCCTGCGCTGCAGCGCGCAGCACGAGCATCTCGGCGTGGGCGGTCGGGTCGGCCGTCTCCTCGCGTCGGTTGTGGTCCGCCGCCACCACCGATCCCTCGGCATCGAGCACGACCGCGCCGATCGGAACGTCGCCGTGCTTCGGAGCGCTTTGCGCCTCGTCGAGCGCCACACGCATCGCTGCGTTGAAGGAGGCGGGTTCCACTGCCGACCTACACTTTCTGCCCCGGGAGGGATCGCATAGTCTGGCCTAGTGCGCACGCCTGGAAAGCGTGTTGGCGGTGAAAACCGCCACGAGGGTTCAAATCCCTCTCCCTCCGCTCTGACCTCAATGCTGTTTCGATTCCTAACCGGAATCGAAACAGCTCACGGTTCCGGTTGCATCCCTCCTGCCTCGCACCGTGAGCCGAGGTGAGGGACGGACCCACTGCGCGGGTGGGTGCGGGAGCGGCGAGGGGTTCAAATCCCTCTCCCTCCGCGAGCGCCGGGCCACAGCCCGGCGCCGCTACCCGCCACTCGCTCCCCGCTTCTGCTGCAGACTGGCGACTGGGAACAAGGCGATCGTGCTCCCCGCCCTCGAATCCACACAACCGGCGCGTCCCGGATCGACGGCTCCAACCAGGCGACCCCACAACACCCGGGTGCCTCGCTGAGGGCTGCTTCCTTCCGGACCTGACCCGATTCACGATTCCCCGCCGCGTGGGACCCGGCCTTCAACACCACGTGTCCAGCGCTGACCCGACCATGCGAATCCTCGGGCGGGGGACTCAGCCCCGCATCAAGAGGATTTCGGGTTCAGGGCACCCCTAGCGCCCCGCCTAGCACGATCATCCAGGAGGTTACAGGTGTGACATCAGACCGCGTCTTGTCTGCCATCTGATATCTACCCTCTCACGACTTCTTCAGCACCACGCCGTACACGAACCCGAGCGGTCCCATCCGCCACACCCGTTCGAGCGTGAGCGGGGCACCCGCATACAGCTCCCTCGGCGGGGGAAGGCTGTCGAGGGTGTGGTGCAGATACCGATACTCGCCCATCGCTCCGACCGTGGCACCGGCGATCGGCAGGATCACCGCAGTGCCGGCGCGGTGGAGCCGGCGCTTCCAGCCCGTCTCGGGACGACCGAGGTCGACGATCGCCGCCACGCCTCCCGGACGGAGCACCCGGGCGATCTCCTCCATCGTCGCGGGGATCGAGTCCAAGTTGCGGAACACGTATGCGGAGAACACGCC
>JAZDHM010000155.1:0-2381 GCA_043805935.1 Actinomycetota bacterium | reverse complement strand
AACACCACCAGGGCGCCGGCGGACGCCAGCACGGTGTCGACGCCGCCCCGCACGATGAAGATGTCGAGGGGATGGGACAACGGGTTGACTCCGCCGGAGACCATCGTCCCGATCCGGCCGATGCCCAGGCCGGCGATGGCGGCGATGAGCGCCGCATCCCACAGGCGGGCGGTCTGATCCGACGGGTTGCTGCGCCCCGCCTCGAACCGCAACGCCAGCCACAAGCAGGCGATCGCCATCAGGGCCACAGCGAGGAGTCCGAACTCCATCAGCGTGCCGAACGGACGATCTCGTCGACGCCGAGGGCGAGGGTGCGCTCGTCGAGCACCCCGGAATGCACCGACACCAGGCGCCCGCCGGGCGCGAAGAAGAAGGTGACGGGGACGCCGAAGCCGCCGAGATCGTCGGGCACCGCTCCGGCGGGGTCGAAGTAGTGCTCGATCTCCTCGAGGCCGTACTCGGCGATGAAGCGGCGCGCCCCGTCCTGGCTGTCGCGGACGTCGACGCCGATGAAGCGCACCTGGTCGCCCCAGGCCGTCTCGGCGGAGCGAAGCAGCGGCGCTTCCGACCGGCACGGGCCGCACCACGACGCCCACACGTTGACCACGATCGGCCGGTCCGATCCGGCGAGGAGGAGATGCACGTCGGCCGGGGTGATGGCCGGGAGCTCCGGGACGGAGTCCAACGGAATCCTCGGTGACGAGCACGCCCCGGTGAGGACGAGGGCGGCGGCGACGAGCACGAGGCGGGGTGTCACAGCGGGCGAGTGTATGAGGCCGGCGAAAGGCGAAGAGCGCTCTCCGCGGGTCACTACCGTCCCGGGGATGAGCATTCCCGCGCCGACGATCGACGACGTGCGGGCCGCTCAACGGGCGATCGAAGGGCTCATCGTGCACACCCCGCTCATCGAGGTGCCCGACGCCGCCGAGTCGTTCGGGCGGCGCGTGCTGCTCAAGGCGGAGACCCTGCAGCGCACCGGCTCGTTCAAGTATCGGGGGGCGACGGCCTTTCTCGCCCGGCTCGGGCCCGAGGGTCGCTCCCGCGGGGTGGTGGCCTACTCGTCGGGCAATCACGGCCAAGCCGTCGCCGCGGCGGCGGCGCACTTCGGGGTGTCGGCGACGATCGTCATGCCCTCGGACGCTCCCGAGGTCAAGGTGAGCCGCACCCGGGCGAGGGGTGCCGCCATCGTGATGTATGACCGGGCGCGGGAGGAACGCGAGGCAATCGCCGCCGGGATCGCGGCGAATCGGGGTGTGGCGATCGTTCCCCCCTACGACCATCCCTGGACCATCGCCGGCCAGGGGACCGCCGGTCTGGAGATCGCCGCCGATGCCAACGCCGCCGGTGTGACCGACCCCGTGGTGCTGGTGCCGGCCGGCGGAGGCGGGTTGACCGCGGGCATCGCCCTGGCCCTGGCCGCCGATCTCCCTGCGGCCGACGTGTGGACCGTCGAACCGGAGCTATTCGACGATCACCGTCGGTCATTCGCCGCCGGCGAGCGTATGGGGATCCAGCCGGGCGGCCGATCGATCTGCGATGCCCTGCTCGCCCCCACGCCCGGTGCCGTACCCTTCGAAGTGAATCGCCGGTTGGTGAGGGGTTCGGCGGTTGTGAGCGACGACCAGGTGCGGGCGGCGATCCGCTTCGCGTTGGAGGAGCTCCGCATGGTGGTCGAGCCGGGCGGGGCGGTCGGCCTCGCCGCCCTTCTCGCCGGGATGGTCCCGGGCACCCGTCCGGTGATCGTCGTGCTCTCGGGTGCCAACGTCGACCGGTCGATGCTGGTGGAGTGCCTGGGCTGAGCCTCACACCGCGATCCGGGTGAGGGTGGCGAGCGGGCGGGCCGGGGTGGCCAGCGGCCCATCGGTGTCGAGCAGCCTCGCTTGGCCGCCGGTCAGCCAGCGCCACACGAGGTGGGCTTCCTCGTCATCGGCCACGTTCAGGGCGACCTCCGACGGCGTGGCGTCGCCGGGGCCGAACGGGAGCAGCGGCACACTGTCGCCCGCCGGCCAGGAGGCGATCAGCCGTCCCCGGTCGATGAGCGCCCCGCCGTCGGGCCCGGCGGCGCGCACCATCCCGGCACGCTGCATCGCCGCCCAGGCCCGGCGGCGCTCCAGCGCCCGGACCAGCGCCCGGTGCCGATCCCGCACCCAGCCGGCCTCTTCGAACCGCTGGTCGGCGGCCAGGGCGGTGATGCGCCGCTCCAGGGGCTCGAGCACCAGGGCCGGGTCGGTGTCGACTGCTCGGACGAGTGTCTGCACGACCGGCAGGTAGGCGGCGCGCTCCAGCGTCCCGTCGCACGGGCACATCGCCGCCCCCAACTGGGCGAACGAGCACGGAGCGGAACGCGACCCCGGCGGGTGGGTGCAGCGGCGCACCGGCAC
>JAZDHM010000154.1:0-7086 GCA_043805935.1 Actinomycetota bacterium | reverse complement strand
TCTCTCTCAGACGGAAGGCCCAGGCGCTTGTCGCTCGGCGGTCAGACGAGCAACTCGGCGATTTGCACCGCGTTGAGCGCCGCCCCCTTGCGGAGGTTGTCGCCCACAGCCCAGAGTGAGATCCCTCCCGGACGGCCCACGGTTGCCCTGATCCGACCAGCGAGGACGTCATCCCTCCCGGCGGCATCGAGTGGGGTCGGGACCTTGTCGGTCCACAGCTCTATGCCGGGTGCGGCTCCGATGAGATCGGTCGCCTCGTCGACCCCAAGGGCACGGCCGAACCACGCGGTCGCCGCAATGCCGTGGCCCGCCACCACCGGCACCCGCACACAAGTCGGCTCGACGAGTGCCTCGGGAGCGTCGAGGATCTTGCGCGTCTCGTTCACCAGCTTCCACTCCTCGTCGGTGTAGCCGGCTTCGGAGGCACTCCCGGCAAAGGGGATCACGTTCCACCCGATCGGCCGGACATAGAAGCCGGGCGGCGGCTCGGTCCAGGTCCCGGTGCGCAGCGCTTCGGGGTCGCCGGCGAAGTGGGCTGCCTCGTCGAGCAGGGTGGCGACCCCTCTGTGCCCGGACCCGGAGACCGCCTGATACGAGGTGGCCACGAGTTCGCGCAGCCCTGCGGCTCGATGCAGCGGCGCCACGGCCATGAGCATCACCATCGTGGTGCAGTTTGGATTGGAGATGATCCCGTGATGGCCTCGGGCGGCGGCGTCGTTGACCCCGACCACCACGAGAGGCACATTGGGGTCCATCCGCCACGCCGACGAGTTGTCGACGACCACGGCCCCGGATTCGGCGAACCGAGGTGCGTGTTCCTTGGAACGGACGCCCCCGGCGGAGAACAGTGCGACATCGATGCCGGCCGGGTCGGCGGTGGAGAGATTCTCGACCACGACGTCGCCCCACTGCGTCACCACGGCCGAGCCAGCCGAGCGCTCCGACGCCATGAGCCGCAGCGACCCCACCGGAAAGCTCCGCCGCTCGAGCGTGGCGATCATCTCGCGTCCAACGACGCCGGTGGCGCCGACCACGGCGACGGAAGGTCCGGTCACTCCGTGAGCCCCGATTCCGGTGTGATGAACGCGTCGTGGAGGCGGCGAACCGCCTCCTCCACCTGTGAGGCGTCGATCAGGCATGACACCCGTATCGACGAGGTGGAAATCATGGCGATGTTGATACCGGCATCGGCGAGCACGGAGAACATTGTGGCCGCAACGCCGGGATGTGCTCTCATGCCCGAGCCGACGATCGACACCTGCCCGACCTGGTCGTCGACCTCGATGCTCGTCGCCCCGATCTTGTGCGCCGCAGCCTCCGTGATCGGCCGGGCGAGGGCGAGCAGATCCAGGGGAATGGTGAACGAGATGTCGGTGGCGCCGTCGCTCGACACGTTCTGCACGATCATGTCGACCGTCACGCCCTCGTCGGCGAGCGGCCGAAAGAGTGCCGCGGCCACCCCCGGCGTGTCGGGGGCGCTGCGAACCGTGATCTTGGCGATCGACGTGTCGTGCGCCACCCCGCTGACGATCGCCTGTTCCATCGTCGTCTCCTTCACCCAGGTTCCCGACCGGTCGTTGAAGGACGACCGCACGTGGATGGGCACCTCGAATCGCATGGCGAACTCTACGGACCTTCCCATCAACACCTTGGCGCCCGACGCCGCCAACTCAAGCATCTCCTCGTAGGAGATCTCATCTAGTTTGTGTGCGCCGGGCACGACCCGTGGGTCGGCGGTGAACACGCCGTCGACGTCCGTGTAGATCTCGCACGCGTCGGCGTGGAGCGCTGCGGCCATCGCCACCGCAGTGGCGTCGGATCCCCCGCGGCCGAGCGTGGTGATCTCGTGGGTGTCGGGCGACACCCCCTGGAACCCGGCGACGATCACCACCTTGCCCGCCTCGAGTCCCTCCTCCACCCGGAAAGCCTTGATGTCGCGGATCTTCGCCTGGCCGTGGGAGGTGTCGGTGAGGATGCCGGCCTGGGACCCGGTGAGGCTCATCGCCTCGACCCCCTCGTCACGAATCGCCATGGCGAGGAGTGCCATAGAGATGCGCTCGCCGGCGGTCAGCAACACGTCCATCTCCCGGGGGTGATGACGGTCACTGACCTCCCGAGAAAGACGGATCAGCTCATCGGTGGTGTCCCCCATTGCGGAGACGATCACCACGACCCGGTCCCCCAATCGCTTCCGGGCGGCGACTCGTTGTGCCACCGCCCGTATCCGGGAGGCGTCGCCCACCGAGGTGCCGCCGTACTTCTGTACGACGAGCGACATCGCAGGGAGTGTAGGAAGTCGCCCGCGTCCCGCTTCCCGCCGAGCGCCACCCGCTGCCAGCTACCCGCGACCCGTGACCCGCGACCCGCAAGAGTGTTGATCGTCGTAGCGACAAGTTTGGCGTCTCGGCGCATTGCGGGTAGCGGGTAGCTCTACCGGCCGGCGTCTGGGCGTCTGGTGTCTCTCGCTGGCTTCTGGTGTGTTGCGGGAAGCGGGAAGCGGGTAGCGCTTCGTGCCGGCGTCTGGCGCCTTCCGCAGTACGCTCGCTGGTCGCATGCACACGCGCCTCTCCCTCGCCGCCTCGGTCCTGTTCCTGGTCGTGTCAGCGTGCGGGGACGACGCCGGTTCGGCGATCACATCACCCGAGTACCAAGCGTTCCGCGACCAATCGACCGCCTGCGGGGCCGAACGCCCGCCCGAGGCCAGGGAGATGACGTTCTCGCATCCGGATGCCCTCGACCTCCCCGACGTCGTCACCGCCGTGATCCACACGTCGTGCGGGGATGTCACGATCGACCTCCATCCGGAGATCGCGCCGCTGGCGGTCGCCAGCTTCGTCTTCCTCGCCGAACAGGGCTACTTCGACGGCACGGTGACCCATCGCATCGTCCCCGGGTACATCGTGCAGTTCGGCGACCCGACCGCCACCGGACGGGGCGGTCCCGGCTACACCCTTCCCGACGAGCTGCCGGCGGACGGGTTCGCCTATCAGTCCGGAGTTGTGGCGATGGCGAACTCCGGCCCGGACAGCGCCGGCAGCCAGTTCTTCATCGCGCTCGGCAACACCGGCCTCGACCCCGACTACACCGTCTTCGGCGCCGTGACGAACGGAGCCGAAGCGCTCAACGCGATCCAATCGGTGCCCGTCGGGATGCAGCCGAGCGGCCTCGAACCGAGCAAGCCCCTGGAGACGGTGTACATCGAGTCGATCGACATAGTCCAATGACCCTCGGTTCGTGAGAGCAATGCGCGCTGCGCACGACGCAATTCGACCTTCGACCGAGAGAAGGCCGGCCGAGGACGGAATCCCTCCGGATCATCTCTTGCTGGAAGCTGGACGCTGGTAGCTGGTGACTCACTGAATGGCCGTCGACCTCCACACCCACTCCACCTACTCGGACGGCACCGACGACCCGGCAACCGTGGTCGACCGCGCCGTCACCGCCGGGTTGACGGTGGTTTCCCTCGCCGACCACGACACCTTCGAAGGAATCCCCGAGGCCGAAGCGGCGGCACGGGGCCGGATCGGCTTCATCCCCGGAGTCGAGTTGTCGGTGGATTGGGGCGGCCGGGCGATGCATCTCCTCGCCTACTGGGCCGGGCCCGGGCCGACCCCCCTCGCCGAGGCGCTCGCCGAGGTCCGCGACAGCCGGGTGACGCGCAACGCCGAGATCGTCCAGGCGCTGGATGACATGGGGATCGCCATCACCCTCGACGAGGTGCTCACCGAGGCCGGCCACGGCGTCGTCGGCCGACCCCACATCGCCGCCGTCCTGATGCACAAGGGGGTGGTGGGCTCGGTCGCGGAGGCGTTCGACCAGTACCTGGCGAGCGGGCGCCCAGCGTATCGATCCCGCAAGCGCCTGGTTGCGCAGGACGCCGTCCGCCTCACCAGGGCATCCGGGGGCGTGTCGGTACTCGCCCACCCCCACACCGTCGCCGACGACCAGGACGACTTCGCGACGACCTTCGCCGCAGTCGCCGACATCGGCATCGACGGGGTGGAGTGCTACTACTCGGAATACCCACCGGAGATGCAGATCGCTCTGGCGTCGTGGGCGGAGCGGCTCGGCCTGGTGCCGTCGGGCGGCAGTGACTACCACGGGGCGTACAAGCCGGGCCTGGTGGTGGGAAGGGGGCGTGGCGACCTCGTGGTTCCCGACGAGACCGTCGCCCGCCTCGAGGAGCGACGGGTCCGCTGAGCGGGTGAAAGACGCGCGCCGAGGCGCTCCGCGGGTCGTTGGTCTGTCGGCGCGCGCTCTCAGCCGACGAAACCCCTGGGGAAGCGGTTGCCGCCCCTCTTGGGGGCGAACGCCGCCTGCAGCTCGGTCGACCCGAAGGCGCCGGCGTCGCTCCCCACGCCGGCCGCATACCGGTAGAGGGCTGTCTGGAAGATCCCGCTGAGCGCCGACAACACCATCGCCACGGTGAGCACCCACACGACCGCCACCGCGACGCCGATCACCGCAACGGCTCCACCGGCGGCGACCGTCACGGCCACCAAGAGGAATGCGGGCAACATCGTCAGGAACCCGATCAGGCCGAAGCCGACCTGGGCGGCGACGTTCTCGCCCCAGGTCCGCTTGAACAGCTCACCGGACCGCTTCACCGCGTCGCCGACGCCAACGCCCTCGATCACGAGCACCGGTATCACGAGGAAGGTCACCAGCGACCAGGCCACCCCGGCGATGCCGACGACGATCCGTCCGACCACCCCGGCGCGCTCTTCGATCGCCCGCAGCAGGATCGACACCGTCGCCGATACCAGCGCCCAGGGGAGGATCCTTCCCACCCGCATGAGGGCACCCCGAAGGGCGGAGCCGAGCGTCGGGTCGCCTCCCGACAGTCGCTCGTTGGCGGCATGGACCAGGGCAGCGTTGAAGAAGATCGTGATGAAGGCCAACACGACATACGCCACGAAGAGGAGGACGTAGCCCACTGCTCCCGGGTCCTGGATCTCGGTCCCGTTGCCTGCCAGCAGGATGGGCGCCAGGAAGCTGGCGGCGACCGCGATCGTCGCCACCAAGGAAATGATCGGTAGGGCAATCAACTCCTTGTCGGCCTTGAGGACCTGCCACGAAGCCTTCGCCAATGACCAGGTGCGTGCCATGCGTCCCATGGAGGGAATTGTACGGCGGGCGGGCTTCGGGGTGGCCCACGCTCCCCTCTTCCCACCTCAGGGCTAAGGCACTAGTCACGACCGGCCGATAGACCGGGGGTGACCACCAGAGGCGTCGCTTTTCGACGCTACGACGCTCCCGTGGACTACGGGTCGCTTCGCCCCTGGCTGCAACGCGCCCGGGCGATCCTGGGCCTCGCCCTGTCCGGGGCCTGTGCCGCCGCCGCCCTCCGAGGGGTGCCCGACGCCTGGTTCCCGCTGTCCCTGGCGTCCCTGGTGGTGGTCGATGCGATCGTCCGTTCCCGGGTGCGGTCGGGGATCCTGGGTTGGCTGATCCTGGACACCCTCGCCGTGGCGCTGGCGATGGGCGGAGTGTCCGGTGCGGAAGCCGCTCTGGTCGCGGCCATGGCGTACTTCGTGTCTGCCTCGATCGCCTTCGGCGGCACTCGCACCCTGGTCGTCACCCTTGGATCGTTCGGCCTCGCCCTGCTGGCCCGGCCGGTCCTTCCCCTCCCCCGGCTCGAAGCGGTTCCCCCCGCCGGCGAGTTCGTCGTGTGGGTGGCGGTGGCGGTGTTCCTGGCGGCGGTGGCCCTCAGCCTGGTGGCGGCGACGGCGGCCGTTCACGACGCCCGCGCCATCCAGCAGACGGCGCTCGAGACGGAGCGGCGAGCGTCGGCCATGCGCAACGAGTTCGTTTCCATGGTCACCCATGAGCTGCGGACGCCACTCACCAACATCGCCGGGTTCGCCCTGACGGTCCACGAGAACTGGGAAGACCTCGATCCCGCCGAGATCGAGGAGTTCCTGCGGATCATCGTCGGTGAGGCGGAGCACCTCGGCAACGTCGTCGAGGACGTCCTGGCGATCCCCCGCCTGGAGGCCGGCCGCCTGCTGTTCGACGTCACCGATTTCCCACTGCGGCCCGCCGCGTACAAGATCGCCGACCTCATCTTCCCGGCCGGTGGCGCCAAGTCCGCGTCTGTGGCGGTTGGCGGCAACGTCCACGTGACCGCCGACCCCAACCGGGTTGAGCAGGTGCTGCGCAACCTGCTGGAAAACGCCCGCAAGTACGGAGGTGATCAGGTGACCGTCGAGGCGACCCGCGACGGCGACACCTACATCGTGGTCATCGCCGACAATGGCCCCGGTGTGCCTCCTGCCTACCGCCAACGTGTCTTTCAGCCGTTCGAGCAGGTGAGCAGCGGGAACACCCGCATCGAATCGGGATTCGGGCTGGGACTGGCAGTCGCCAAGCACCTTGTCGAGGCCATGGGCGGACGGATCTGGTACGAGCCGGGTTTCCCGGTGGGCGCCCGCTTCTGCTTCACCCTCCCCGCCTCCAGCGCCCAGGCTCTCCCCGCGGCATCGGCGGTCGCCTAGCCCTCTCCGGGCTCGCGGCGCCGTCGCACTCCCCAGGTCTTGGAGGGTGCCTGAGCGGATCGCGCTGCAAACGGGGGAAGCACCGGCCGCGGCCGGCCCGAGGCGACCCACCGTCCCTGCGTGAGCGGAGCCGGCGGAATGGCCTCGAGAATCGACAACTCCTCCCAGAAACGGGCCAAGGCGGCGAGCACCGCCGCCGTCTCGAGCGGCCCGATGCCCTCGCCGAACTCGATGGTCACTCGACCTCCACCAACTCGATCAGCGTCGACGCCATCGCACGGGGATGCACGAAGGCGATCCGATGCCCCTCTCCGCCGCGTCGCGGTGAGCGGTCGACCAGGTCCACGCCCTCGGACGCCAGATGGGCGAGAGCCGCATCGATGTCGGCCACCTGGATCGCCACGTGGTGCATCCCCTCGCCGTGTGTGGCAATGAAGCGACCGACCGGGGTGTCCTCGGACAGCGGCATCAACAGCTGGAGGTATGAGCCGCCGAGGGGGACCATCGCCTCCTCGACACCCTGGTCCGTCACCGTTTCCCGGGTGAGCGGCTCCACCCCGTACTGTCGCTTGAGGTCGGCGAGCGCCGC
>JAZDHM010000153.1:0-4145 GCA_043805935.1 Actinomycetota bacterium | reverse complement strand
CCACCGGCAGGGCGTGAGCAATGGGCGCACCCCGCCGCGGGTGTCGGTCGAGAAGGCTCTGGGCCAGCTCGACGCGTATCTGCAATCGCCCGTCCAGTCGGACCCCTTCCTGCAGATCGGGACCCCCGACGGATGGAGCGACATCGAGCTCGCTCGGTGGCGCCACGCTATGAGCGAGCAGGTGCGGGCGGTGGTCCGCCCCTCAGCCGCCCGCTACCGGGACGGGGTCGCCGCCGACGTCCTCCCCCATGCCCGCCCCGAGGAGAAGTCGGGAATCTGCTGGCTACCCGACGGTGAGGAGATCTACCAGCGGGCGGTCCGCCGCTACACCTCGCTCGACCTCGCCCCTGAGCAGATCCACCAGATCGGTCTCGACGCCATCTCTTCGCTGGAGGACGAGTACCGCTCACTCGGGTCAAGTGTCCTCGGGACTGCCGACGTCCCCGAGATCTACCGCAGGTTGCGCGAGGATCAGTCGCTCCGTTTCGAGACGGCCGACCAGGTTCAGCAGGCGGCGGAGAGCGCTCTCAGCCGGGCCAACGCCGCCATCCCCCGTTGGTTCGGCCGACTCCCGGTCTCGCCATGCGTCGTCCAGCCAATCCCCGACATCGGCGCCGCCGACGCCACGCTGGCCTACTACCTACCGCCGGCCGAGGACGGCAGCCGGCCCGGCATCTTCTTCATCAACCTCGCCGAGCCGAACACACGCACCCGGTTCGAGTCGGAAGCGCTGGCGTTCCACGAGAGCGTCCCCGGCCACCACCTCCAGCTGGCAATCGCCCAGGAACTGGAGGGGGTGCCATCGTTCCGTCGCCATGGCATGGTCACCTCCTTCGTGGAGGGATGGGGCTTGTACACCGAGCGGCTTTCGGATGAGATGGGTCTGTACTCGAACGACCTCGCCCGGATGGGGATCCTCTCGTTCGACTCATGGAGGGCGGGACGGCTCGTCGTCGACACCGGGCTCCACGCCATGGGCTGGAGCCGACAACAGGCGATCGACTACTTCATGGCCAACTCGCCGCAGGCCCCCAACAACGTGGTCAACGAAGTCGACCGCTACATCGGTTACACAGGCCAGGCCCTCGCCTACAAGCTCGGCCAGCGGGAGATCGTGCGCCTGCGCGAGCACGCCGGGAGGTCGATGGGAGCCGCCTTCGACATCAAGGGGTTCCACGACACCGTGCTCGAGTCGGGACCGGTCCCGCTCGACCTGCTCGGCGAGTTGGTCGAGGAGTGGATCGAGGCGTAGGCCTCGCTGCGCTCGGCCGCGAAGGGAGAGGCATTGAACCCCGCGACCTTGGCGGCGCTGGACTGCTGACTCGATTGCTTGTCAGCACGCTGGTAACGCCCGGTGTCTCGGACCTGGCGGAGCCGGGACCTCTTGAACAGGAAGCGGAAGGAAGACGAGTTCATCAGGGGGCCGCTCTGCGCAAGAGGTAGCGGCCTTTCCCAACTCTGCTGGTCCTAATCTGGCCACCCCTCATGTCCGACCGCCATCATCACGGTGAAGCGAGGTCTGGCGTTCACGGGCTGGTCGATTGGCTGCGTCGGGTTCTGCCTCACTCCCACACGCACGATCACGAGGCTCCGTTGGCCGACACTGGCGCTGCCGGAGTTCGTGCCTCGAAGGTATCGCTTGCCGGTCTGGGCGTCACGGCCGCACTGCAGGCGGTTCTGGTGGTGTTCACCGGTTCGGTCGCTCTGCTGTCGGACACCCTCCACAACCTGACGGATGCCTTGACGGCCATTCCTCTGTGGATCGCGTTCTCGCTGGGCCGTCGTGGCAACTCGAAGCGGTTCACCTTTGGTCTCGGGCGTGCCGAGGATCTGGCGGGCCTGGTGATCGTCATCGCGATCGCGGTATCGGCCGGCGGAGTGGCGTGGGAATCGATCCGACGCCTGCTCGATCCACGATCCCTCGACCACGTCCCGTGGGTGATCATCGCGGGTCTCATCGGAGCCGTCGGGAACGAATTGGTTGCTGAGTACCGCATCCGCGTAGGTCGGCGCATCTCATCTGCGGCGCTGATCGCCGACGCCCACCACGCCAGAGCCGACGCTCTCACCTCCCTGGCCGTCGTCGCTGCGGGTATCGGTTCTGCTGTGGGAGCCGACTGGGTCGATCCCGCCGCCGGACTGGTTGTCGCCGGCATGATCTTGGTGCTGCTGCGATACGCCGGGACGCGGGTCTTTGGGCGGTTCCTCGACGCCGTCGACCCGGACCTGGTCGACACGACTGAGCAGGTTGCGGGGTCGGTACCTGGGGTCGTCTCTGTCAGCGATGTCCGGATGCGTTGGAACGGACATCGCATGCTCATCACTCTCGTCGCGGCGGTCGACCCCGACTTGACCGTACGTGAGGGTCATCAGATCGGCCAGGCCATCACCCACGACCTCCTCCATGCCTTCGAGTTCCGCGTCGAAGCGCTCGTGCACATCGATCCCGGCGGAGAGTCCGGCGCTCACGACGTCACCGCGCATCACGCACCCTGACGACCCGCGCCAACGGTATCAGCCTCCTCCATTCCATGGGGAAGGCGCGGGCCGAAGGCGGAGTGGAGGGCAGAGACCCTCGACCGCCTCGCTCGGTTGCTCGATCAGCGTGAGCCGAGGGTGGCGGTCAGAGTCAGGGTCTCACCGGCGCGGTCCACGCCGATCTCGATCGTGGCGCCCGGCTGGGACGAGGCGATGAGCATGCTCAGCTCGTCCATCCCCGAGATCTGGAATCCGTCCACCGACACGATGCGATCACCTGCCTTCACGCCGGCGGCGTCCGCTCCCGACCCAGGCTGGACCTCGTTCACCAGCACCCCGCCGCTGCGCGCATCGACACCGGCGATGCCGAGGAACGCCTGGCGGGTGACGCCGGGCGGCGTCGCCTCGTCTCCCCCGTTCGGCCCGTAGCCAGGCCCGGGGAGGTACCCGGGACCGGGGATGATGATGACGCCGCCGCCACCCGGACCATGGGGATAGGGCTGTCCGCCCCGTCCGTTGCCGTCCCCGAAGGGGATGAAGCCGGGCATGTGGGGCATTCCGTTGGCGCCGAAGATCGTTGTGGGGTCGTCACCCGAGGCGCGGCCGACGCCGAACCCGGCGGCGAACAACGCCACCGCGGCGAGAAACCCCGCCGCGATCACAAGGGTGCGGTCCTTTCGCCCGTTGGGCTCCGAGCTTGGATCGACAGTGGGCTCGGTCGCCGTCACCGGATCGGCGACGGCCTCGACCGGCTTGGCGGCAGCAGCCGGCTTGCGGGTCCGGGCAGGCTTGGGGGTTTCCCCGGAGCCCGCGGGCTTCTTGGTGGTGGGCATGGTGTCTCCTGCGCTCGCGAGAGCAACCTCGTGTCCGGTTCACCCTGGCATCTCCGGCTGAGGATTGCATGAGAGACAGGCTGGAGAGTCATGAGTCTTCAGTCATCTGTCATCAGTCCTCAGTCCTCCGTCATCAGTCAACAGTCCTCAGCCATCAGTCGACCGTCAACAGTCAACAGTCAACAGTCAACAGTCAACAGTCATCAGTCATCAGTCATCAGTCAACAGTCAACAGTGGGACTTGCGCATAGCGCATCGCGCATAGCGCATCGCGCATCGCGCATAGCTCTTGGCGGCGAGAGACCGGGGCGCCGTCGGGGAGAAGGTCGGCGGCGCCCCGGTCCAGGTCCCCGGGCCCTCGGAAGCCCGGGCTCGCCTACTGCGGCCGTGAGCCGACCACGATGGTCAACGTGAGTGCTTGGTCACCACGCTGCACACCGAGGCTGATCTCCGTGCCCGGCTGGGTGGCCTGGACCGCGGCGGCGAGGTCGTCCATCGACCTGATCGGCCGACCGTCGATCGAGACCACGAGATCGTCGACCAGCAGACTCCCCGTGGCGGCGGGCGAATCGGCGAGGACTTCGGTGATGAGTGCACCCGGGGCGCCGGTCTGGGGATCCGTCCCCACCACACCAAGGAACCCCGTCCCGATGGCCTCCCCTGCGACGAGCTGATCCGCCACGCCTTTGGCCGTCGTGATGGGGATGGCGAACCCCACGCCGTCGTTTCCGCCGGACGGGGAGACGATGAAGTCGTTGATGCCGATGACCCTGCCCTCCCGATCGGCGAGCGGGCCACCCGAGTTCCCCGGGTTGATGGCGGCATCGGTCTGCA
>JAZDHM010000152.1:0-4901 GCA_043805935.1 Actinomycetota bacterium | reverse complement strand
GTTCCCGGGCTGTACGCCATCGGTGAGGCCAACTTCTCCGACCACGGCGCCAACCGCCTCGGGGCGAGCGCCCTGATGCAGGGCCTGGCCGATGGGTACTTCATCCTGCCCGCGACGATCGCCGGGTACCTGGCCGGGATGCTCGGCCGGCCGGCGCCCTCGCCCGACAACCCGGCGTTCGCCGAGGCCAAGCGCGACGTCGAAGCCCGGACGCGGCACCTGCTGGAGGCAGAGGGGAACCGAACGGTCGATTGGTTCCATCGCGAGCTCGGCAAGATCGTGTGGGAACACTGCGGCATGGCCCGCAGCGGCGACGGCCTCCGCAAGGCGCTCGCCGAGATCCCCGCCCTGCGAGAGGAGTTCTACGCCGACGTGAAGGTGCTGGGCGGCGCCGACACGCTCAACCAGTCGCTGGAGAAGGCGGGGCGGGTCGCCGACTTCTTCGAGCTGGCCGAGCTGATGTGCCGGGACGCCCTGGACCGCGAGGAGTCGTGCGGCGGCCACTTCCGACTCGAGCACCAAACACCCGAGGGTGAGGCGCTGCGCAACGACGACGACTACGCCTACGTCTCCGCCTGGGGTTGGAAGGGGCCGGGGGCCGAGCCCACCCTCACCAAGGAGCCCCTCGTCTTCGAGAGCGTGGCGCTGAAGACCCGGAGCTACGAGTGATGGATCTCACCCTTCGCGTCTGGCGGCAGGTGGGGCCGGATCGCCCCGGCGACTTCGAGGAGTACCGCGCCACCGGGATCTCCGAGGATGCCTCCTTCCTGGAGATGCTCGACGTCGTCAACGACCGTCTGACCCTGGAGGGGCGCGAGCCGATCGCCTTCGAGCACGACTGCAGGGAGGGAATCTGCGGGTCCTGCGGCATGATGATCAATGGGCACCCGCACGGGCCGCAGAAGGGCACGGCCACCTGCCAGTTGCACATGCGGAAGTTCTCCAACGGCGACCGCATCGTCATCGAACCGTGGCGGGCGGCCGGGTTCCCGATCATCAAGGACCTCGTGGTCGACCGGTCCGCGCTCGATCGGATCATCGAGGCGGGTGGGTACATCGGCGCAGACGTCGGCGGGGCGCCCGACGCCAACCTCACCCTCATCCCGAAAGACGTCGCAGAGACGGCGATGGATGCCGCGGTCTGCATCGGGTGCGGCGCATGCGTCGCCGCCTGCCCCAACCATGCCGCCCAGCTCTTCACAGCCGCCAAGGTCTCCCATCTCAACCTGCTTCCGCAGGGACAGCCCGAGCGGTGGTCCCGTGTGTCGGCGATGGTCGAGGAGATGGAGCGGTTCTTCGGCTCGTGCACCAACCACGGGGAGTGCGAGGACGCCTGCCCCAAGTCCATCTCGATCGACTTCATCGCGTTGATGAACCGGGACTACGTGAAGGCCAAGTGGAAGAACCGGGCCCTGGTGGCTCGGAGCTAGGAATGGCGCCGCGTTCGAACGCCGTGGTGTTCATCCACGGCATGAACGGGGGAGCGGTGAGCTTCGAGCTGTGAGTACTTGCCCATAGCTCAGAGCTCATAGCTTCTCGCCTCGCTCACGACTCACGATTCATGGGTGGCTCTGAGCCATCCGCGCGAGGTTTCGCCGAATCCCGTCCGGTGGTCCCGGAGGCTCTCCTTCCGGTGCGCGCGCTCCGCGCGTGAGTTGTCCCCAGCGTGCCCTCGCGTTTCGCAAAGACATTGAAGAGAAAGCCTTTGACTGCGCGCGCTCCGCGCGCAATAATGACACGAGTGTGATTCTGCCGAGGGAGCGGGTAGCGGAATGCTCGAGGACCTGAGGAAAGCGCTCCAAACCAGCGATGACCTCGCTTGGCAGGACGACGCCAACTGCAGGGGTGCCAACGCCGACCTCTTCTTCCCCGAGCGCGGCGCCTCGACTCGGGCGGCCAAGTCGATTTGCCGCGAGTGCCAAGTGCGCGCCGAATGCCTCGAGTTCGCCATCGTCACCGGCGAGAAGTTCGGCATCTGGGGCGGGATGTCCGAGCGGGAGCGCCGCCGGGTCCGCCGCGATCGCCAGGTCGCGGCCGCCCGCCGGGCGAGCTGAGGCCGCCTTCGGCGGAGATCTCAGGTGTCAGAAATCAGGTGGCAGCAGGCGGTACCAGAGCAGTCTCCTGGGATTCGTGCCCTGCGGAAGCCTGATGTCTGAGATCTGACACCTGATACCTGATATCTCTCATGCAGTGGCGACCGCGCACCGCGGGTCCCCATTCCTACTTTCAATACAATGTGCCCTCTCGAGCAGGGAATGCATTGTGGGTTACGCACTCGCCATCGCGGTGATCGTTGCGGCGATCGGCATCATCGTCCTCTCCGGACGGTCCCGTCGGCGCACCACCGTGACCGCCGAGGCCGGTGGCCCTCCCGCCCGGCCACGACCCACGGTCTCCGAGTTCCACGTGGCCGGCGAGGATGCGCGGGTGTACTTCGAGGTGCCTCTCCCCGAAGGCCGTGTCGACGAGGTGCTGGCATCGCTGCTGGGTCACGAGGCGGTGGAGGTGGTCAGGGAGAAGCGCCACGCCCTGCCGATCGACGGCGTCCACCGGGTGGTCGCCTTGGGCAGGCGCAACGGCTCGTGGGTGGTCGCCACCACGGTCGAACTCGACACCCCGGGCCGGCTCCCGCCCTCACCCTCGCCCGAGCATCTTCCCCACGCCTCCCGGGTCGAATTCGACGTGTTCGACCACTTCGACGACCTGCCCCAGCAGTCGCCGAAGGGCGCGGTGCCATCCGGCCGGGAGACCCTCGCGTCGTTCACCGACGAGATGGTGCTGCCCGCCGGGGCGTCGGCGGCATTGCGTGGCCAGGGGATCGACCCGGAGAAGGCGGCGTTCCACGACGTGGCGCTCGGCCTGATGCGGTCGGCGGGATACTCGCTCACCGAGACCGGCCCCGATACCTACCTGGCGGGTCGCGGCGGACAAGAGACCTTCATCCGGGTCGTGCCCCACGTCGGCGGACACCATCCCGAGCTGAGCGAACAGGAGATGCGCCGGTTCGTCGTGGACTTCGGATCGTCCGGGGTTTCCAGGGGCCTGTTGATCACCGAGAAGCACTCGCCGTTCGAGATCCACGAGCGTGAGCGGCGAGATCCTCGGATCCGATTCGTCACCCGGGAGCGGCTGCAGCGCTTCGTCGACGGCCTCGCGCTGGGCTGATGCCCACGATGGGAAACGGCGTGGCCGGGTTGCCTCGTCCTGGAACTCCGGCGATTCCGGAGCCGTTACCGGGGGTGACGGGTGCCTGAGGAGACCGTCCCTTCCTGGGAAGACGTGGCGCGACTCCACGGGCGCACGATCTACAACTTTGCCTATCGACTCACGGGGAACGCCGATGACGCACACGACCTGGTCCAGGAGGTGCTGCTCCGCGTCCGCAAGGGTCTCCAGGCATACACCCCGGGATCGTTCGAAGGCTGGTTGTGGCGCATCACCCGCAACGCCTTCCTCGACGAGATGCGCCGGCTCAAGCGGCGGCCCACGGTCCCGCTGCCCGAGGGGGACCACGATGACACCGGGTCGGCACCGGCACCGGAGGATGTGCTTGCCGCAGTCCGTCTCGGCGAGGACGTGCAGGCGGCAGTCCTCGAGCTCCCATACGATTTCCGCGAGGCTGTGGTCCTCTGCGACGTCGTCGGGCTCTCTTACGAAGAGATCGCCCTCGCCGCCGGTGTTCCGGTCGGGACGGTGCGGAGCCGCATCCATCGGGGTCGGAGGATGTTGAAGGAGCTGCTCGAATGAGCCATCTCGGGGACGGCCTGAGCGCCTACCTCGACGGCGAGGTCGATGACGCCGAGCGCAGCCGGATTGCCCAGCACCTTGCCGGGTGCGAGGCGTGCAGTGCCGAGCGCGATGACGTCGGTCGGGCCAGGTCGGCGGTACGCGGGCTCCCGGTTCTCGAGCTTCCCCCGGAGCTGGTACGAGGGATGCTCCAGGCGCGTCGTCGTCACCGGGTGTTCCGGCCGGTCTGGGCGTGGGCCGCCTCGGCGGTCGCCGTCGCCGTGCTCGCCGTCGGGCTGCTCATCGGCCCCGGCGAGGCGGACACCGCCTTCGACATCGGGTCCCTGGTCGATCAGCACGTCGCCCGGGTGGTCGTCGATCCCGGTGTCGCCACGATCCGCGGGCCGGTGAGCGGGCCGTGAACCGCAGGGCTCTCGTACTCGGGCTTGTAGCGGTCTCGTTGTGGAGCACGTCGACCGCGTTCGCCGATGAGGACCTGCAGGAGTACCTGGAGAGCGCCGCCACCGCCGAATTCCACGCAGAGGGCATTGTGATGTGCACCTGGGGATCCGACGCGGTCATGGCGACCTACGAGGTCACCAGGACCAGCGGCATGTCGATGGTGCACGGGCCGGCGGGCGACCTCATGCTCGTCGACGGGCTCATGGCGATCAGCTCCGGGGCGGGCTGGTACGCCGTGGGAGTCGGCGGATCGGCCGAATGGGTGCTGGCCGACCGCTACACGCTGGGCGCATCGACGCCCACGACCCGGCTCGGCCGGCCGGCGAGTGAGTTCTTCGTGCTCGAGGATGGCGTCCCCCGGCTCAGGCTCGTCGTCGACTATGAGAGCCGTGTGCCGCTGGTCACCGAGGTCCTCGACGGGGAGGGCCGGGTGTATCGCCTTGCCACCCTGATCGACTTCACCTCCGGGCCCTCCGAGGAGCCCGTCAAGCCGGCGTCGTACGGGACCACACGGATGCTGATCCCCACGGCATCGGCCGGGGACCTGCCGGCCACGCTCGGCGGGTATCGCCGGGCCGACACGTATGGAGATCCGCGGGGGATCCTCCAGGGGTATTACTCGGACGGGTTGTTCTCGTTCAGCGTGTTCGAGTCCAAGCGGGGGCGGACGCCCGATGCCTTCGCCCATGCGACCGCATTCGTGGTCGATGGGG
>JAZDHM010000151.1:0-18959 GCA_043805935.1 Actinomycetota bacterium | reverse complement strand
TGATACCGCCGAACCGGTTTGCGGTCCGTCGCCCGGTCGCCACGATCGAGCCGTCCCAGCCCCTCCCGGGTCAGAATCGCCTGCACCGTCGAGGACGCCAATCCCACCTCGAAAGCGATATGGGCTGCACCCCAACGGTGTTGGCGTCGCAGCCGAAGCACCCGATCACGGACCGGTCCCGGAGTGCGGTTCGGTGACCGCCGAGGCCGACTCGACCTATCCCACAGACCCCCATCACCATCGGTGAGGAACCGGTCCCGCCACTTCCGAACCGTCTTGGCGTCGATCTGGAACCGCTGCGCAGTCGCCTCCACCGTCCACCCCCGACCAACCACACAATCAACCATCCGCCGGCGGCCTTCGGGTGTGAGCGGCGCAATCGGATGCTGAGATCTAGCGTGAGACACCAGCCCTCCTTGTGAGATGTGAGTCGTTCAACCCACAGTCTCCCTCGGAGGGCTCACCCCATCACACCATCCCCCCAGGGACAACCTCCCCGGTCATCACACCTAGCCCGCCCGCCTATCGCCACCCCGCCGCGGCCCAGCCTCCGCCACCTCGGGGGGGCAGACGCCGGAGAGGAGTTGGAAGTTGGCGTCGAAACGGGCGGCGAGAGCGTCGTAGGCGCTGAAGTACTCGTCTCGATTGGCCCAGGTGGAGGCCGGGTCGAGGATCTCCTCCGGCACACCGTCGCAGGTCTCCGGCACCTCGAACCCGAATACCGAGTCGATCCTGTAGACGACGTCGTCGAGCCGGCCATCGAGGGCGGCGTGGAGCAGCGCCCTGGTGTGACGAATGCTGATTCGTTTGCCGACACCGAAGCGCCCGCCGGTCCACCCGGTGTTGATCAACCAGCACTGCACGCCGTGACGCACGACCCGCTCGGCGAGCATCCGGGCATACTCGTAGGGGTGGAGAACCATGAACGGAGCGCCGAAGCAGGGGCTGAAGGTGATCTCCGGCTCGATCCCCAACCCAACCTCGGTCCCCGCGATCTTGCTGGTGTAACCGGACATGAAGTGGTACACCGCTTGGTCGGGGGAGAGGCGGGCGATTGGGGGCAAGACGCCGGTGGCGTCACACGTCAGGAACACGACGTGCTTGGGATGCCCCGCCGTCCGGCTCGGCACGGCGTTGTCGATGAAGTCGATTGGGTAGGCGCCCCTCGTGTTCTCCGTCAGGGTGTCGTCGTCGAGATCGATCCGGTGGGAGTGCGGGTCGAGCACGACGTTCTCCAGGACGGTGCCGAAGCGCTGGGTACAGGCATAGATCTGCGGCTCGGCCTCGGGCGAAAGACGTATCACCTTTGCGTAGCAGCCCGCCTCGATGTTGAAGACGCCGTCGGCGGACCAACCCAATTCGTCGTCGCCGATCAGGTTTCGGGCCGGATCGGCAGACAGGGTGGTCTTCCCGGTGCCGGACAAGCCCAGGAACACGGCGCCATGTCCGGAGCCGCCGACGTTGGCGGCGGCATGCAGCGACAGGACACCTTCGAGCGGCAGCAGGAAGTTCATCGCCGTGAACACCGTCTTCTTGATCTCACCTGCGTATGCCGAGCCTCCGATGATGGCCACACGGGCCCCCAGGTTGAGGATGATGAACGTGCCGGTGGGGGTCCCGTCCACTAGCGGCGCTGCCTCGAAGCCGGGCACCGCGATTACGGTGAAGTCGGGCACGTGGTTGCGGTACTCGTCGAGCAGCCGCGGCCGCTCGAACATGGTGCGGGCGAAGAGGCTGTGCCACGCCAACTCGGTGATGATCCGGAGCGGCATGCGGTGCTCCGGGTCGGCACCAGCGAAGCAGTCCTGGACGAACACGTCGCGCCCTTGCAGGTACCCCTGGAGGCGGGCCAGCAGCGCCGAGAACGCCTCCTGGCTGATCGGCCGGTTGTACTGGCCCCACCAGATCCGGTCCGCCGACGTCTCCTCGCGTACGACGAATTTGTCGGAGACCGCCCGGGCGGCGTGCTTGCCGGTGTTGACGACCAATGGTCCGGAGTGGGCAATGGTGGCCTCACCGCGGAACGTGGCCTCCTCGTACAGCGGTGCCGTGCTGAGGTTCCAATAGACGGTCCGTAGGTTGGTGAGGCCATGGTTCTCCAGCCCGAACACCGATGCGGCATGGCGGGCCTGGCCGGCGGCGGGGGAGCGCAAGTTCAAGTAGATGCTCATAGCCAGTCCCTCACCAATCGGTGGTCACCCACGTACAGCTCGTTTGGTGTGCTCGGGTCGAGCGCCCAGCGGATTCGCTCCAGACCCTCGATGATCTCCTTCGTCGAGGCGCAGAAGCTGAGCCGTAGGTGGCCGTCCATGCCGAACTCTCTGCCGGGTATGGTCACCACCCGCACCTTCTCCAACAGGAAGGCGGCCAGTTGCTGCGAATCGGTGCGGTAGGCCTTGAAGTCGGGGAAGCAGTAGAAAGCTCCGCCGGGTTCGGTGACCTGCACGCCGGGGATGGCACGCAGGCGTTCGATCATGACGTTGCGGTTGTTCTGCAGGGTCAGCCGTAGCGTCTCCACGCTCGACTGCACGCCGTTGAGTGCACCGACCGCGGCCCACTGCGATGGGGTCGCCGCACCAGAGGTCTCCTGCGATTGGATGTTCCCCATGGCCCTGATGAGGTCGGGGGCGCCGATTGCCCATCCCACCCGGAACCCGGTCATGGCGTACGTCTTCGAGACGCCGTTGACCACGATCACCCGGGACGCATCGATGTCCGAGCCGCAGTAGTCGTAGACGTTCGTGGCGGTCCGACCGTCGAAGAGCAGCCGGTTGTAGATGTCATCCACGATCAGGAACAGGCCCCGCTCTTCGCAGAGCCGCACGATCCCGGCCACCACCTCCGGCGGGTAGACGACCCCGGTCGGGTTGTGCGGGCTGTTGACGATCACGGCCTTGGTGTGCGAGCCAACCGCTTCAGCGATCTCGTCCACGGAGGGGATGAAACCGCCGTCCTCTGCGACCACCTTCACCGGCACGCCCCCGGCGATCCGAACCATCTCCGGGTAGCTCGCCCAGTACGGCGCCGGGATGATCACCTCTTCGTGGGGGTCGAGGACGGCGTGCAGCGCCACCATGATGGCGTGCTTGGTTCCGCTGGAGATCAGCACGTTCTCCGGCCGCGGCTTCCGCCCGTAGTGGTCCTCGGTGTAGCGGATCACCGCCTGCTTCAAGGCGGGGATGCCATCCGCCGGGGCATAGCGGACCTCGCCGGTGTTCAGAACGGCCGTGCACCGCACGATGGCGTCAATAGGCGTCCGGCTCGTGGGCTCACCGCCACCGAGGTGGATGACCGGCTCGCCCTTCTCGCGGAGCCGCCGCGCCGCCTCGTTCAACTTGAGAGTCGGCGACTCACTGATGGATCGAGCCAGTTGACTCAGGTTCATCTAGCCGGCCTCCTGCTGCGACCTGCCTGTCACTCCTCTGGGGTGCCGGTCCCAGGACCGGCCCGCCGAAGCGGAAACAGTACCTGGTGCCGGACGGCCCTCGACCGGACCGGCCTCTGCGGTCCGGTGGGGCGACTGCCGGCGGCGCCAGACCCTGCCCACGACAGTACCGAGGCTTCTTGGGCAGCCGCAGGCGTGCCTCACCGCGAAGGAAGGCCTGATCCGCCACCCCGGGTCTGTTCTAGCCAGCGAGGGCTCTGCATACAGGCTGGACGCCAGGAGCCCGCAGGAACTGCGGCACATTGCGATGACTGGCGTTCGCCAACGGATGGATGCAGGAGACCGCCATGACGACCAGCCACCTCTGTGGCGGCGAATGGAGACCGGGAACGTCGCGGAGTGCTCGAGGCACGCCCGCCTCAGCAAGAAGCAGACTTCGGTCCACCGAAGGGGTTGATGACGGTGGCGCGTCCTCCGGCGGTGACGGTTCGAAGTCCTCGGGTGGTTCCAAGCCCGCGGCGTGACCACGGCGTCAGCCAACCATCCGGCTCGTCGGCTGACGACTCTCTCCGACGTCGACGTCGAGCGCCAACCACGGCCGCCACAAGTTGGTGCCCCGACTCAGGGAGCGAGGACGCCGCTGAGGAGGTAGTCGATGACGTCCTTGGCGCGGTAGCTCGATGCGCCCTGCGAAAGAAAGCGAGCCACGTCGGCGGCGTCGTCGCCCGAGGTCACGAGTATCGGCTCGAGCGAACCATCCGGGCGTATCTGACCAAGGCCGATGTTCGACATGAGGGCATTGCAGAGGCATTTGCGGCCCGTCGTGTCGGCGATGTCGCCACCCTTGCGGACGTAATCCTCCACCGGTTCCGCAGCGCAGCGCCACCCCTTCCTGCCGCGCTCGTCCGAGTAGGCAATCCGGAGATATCCGAGGTCGCACATGCGGGTGCGTACTTCGTACACCTGTGCGTCGGCCATGGTTCCGCCCAGTTCGACCACCTTGACCGGATAGCCGGTCGGTGACGCATTTGGATCGGTGAAGACCTGGACCTGATGCTGGAGACTCGCTTCGAGCACCCGAACCTTGATGTCCGGCTGCAGGCCCGACTCCTCGCAATACGCGAAGGCGGTGCCCACCTGGACGCCGGCAGCCCCCTCGGACAGGGCATGTCTCAGCCTCTCCGGGCTTGCATAGGAGCCGGCCATCCAGAACGGGCGACCCAGTTGGCGGAAGACTGCGAGGTCGGGGACGTCCTTCTCCCCGTAGATGGGCTCACCACGTTCACTCAGTCCGGCCTTCACGCGCGGTGGTGCGTTGTGGCCGCCGGCGGTGGGGCCTTCGACGACGAACCCATCCACCGTGGACTCGACCTTGCGGGCGAGCATGGTGGCCAGCACATCGGAGGCCACGATGGCGAGGAACTTGGGGCGGCCGATGTGGGGGAGCACGCCGTGGCTGTACTCGACCGGATCGAACCGGAGGTAGGGGTCGTCACCTGGCTTCGTGTTCTTCATGTCCACCTTCATCTCGACCGGCAGGCCTTCGGCCAGACGGTCGAGGATGGCGGGAATGGCACGCGGGATCCCGGCGCCGATGAGGACGTAGTCCACGCCGCCGAGCGCGGCGCCGTACAGGGACGGGAGTGTCGGGGCCTGGATCTTCTCGAGATAGTTGATGCCCACCGGGTTGGCATGCCCCTGCTTCGCCAGCCAGACCTCGGCGAAGTTGGCGACGACCAGCAGATCCTCGAGCCGGCGTGATGGCTCGAGCTTGCCCATCGGGTTCTTCTTGAACGGTGCGTCGGGTGCCTTGCCACCCTCGACGAAGTAGCGATCGAGGATGTCGTCGATGACACCGGGGATCGGGAAGGCATCGAGGGCACGCCTCATGTGTCCGCCCGGGTCGCCGACCTGGAGCCGCCGTACGAGCACGGTGTCGATACCTGTGCCGGAGACGACGCCGAGCTGGCCTGCGGAGGACACCGCTCTGGCAAGACGCCAATCCGACACAGCCACGCCCATGCCGCCCTGGATGATCAGTGGGTGGCCGGTCACGAAGCGGATGATAGGTTTGGGTGCCGGGTCGTAGGCGGGCCACGGTGAGACGCGTGCCGGCGACCACAGTCCACTCGTCTCCAGTGGTGCAAGGGCACATCGGCACTCCCGCGCCGCGCCCCCCATGCGTACGATCACTCGCGTTGTCGTCTGCCGGGACTTCGGGGCGGTGCCGGGTCGCGCTGCCATGCCGGAGGAGGCCACATGACGGATTCCCGAACGCGCCGGGTGCTCGCCGCGATGTTGCTGCTGGTCGGCGTCGTGGTGGCGGCCTGTGGGGACGACTCGGCCGGGACCGCCACCACCACAACCACGTCGGCCGCCCTGACCACCCTCCCGGCGTCGACGACGATCCCGCGGACGACCACCTCGGAGGCGACTACGACGACTCCGGCGGTCGAGCGCCACGGGCTGCTCGAGGCGATCGAAGGCGGGCTGGTCGAGGCCGAGTTCCGCAGCAGCGGCGGGGCGTCGGGCGACGTCATCGACCT
Organism: Actinomycetota bacterium; assembly: GCA_043805935.1. GTDB lineage: Bacteria > Actinomycetota > Acidimicrobiia > Spongiisociales > UBA11373 > RBG-16-68-21. Next base: position 13,028 of record JAZDHM010000151.1, on the reverse strand, counting down.
CGTGATCCGGCGACTCGGGGACTTCGGGGACGTCACCTTGGCGCTGACCGTTCCTACCGGCTTCATGCTGTCCAAACCCCCGCCGGGGAACAGGATCTGATCGTGGTGGGGCTCGAGGGTCGGATGATCGGATCTTCGACCTACGAGCCGGTGCATGAGATCGAGCTGCCCAACGACGACCAGCGGACGTATCTCCTCGAGGCGTACTGCGCCGAAGCACACGACGCCAACCCGTCGGAGGGGAGCGCTCTCACGCCCGGTGACCTGGTGGACCCCGACATGGCGGCGGTGCTCGGCGCCCTCGACGAGGCCGGCGCCACCGGAGACCTCTACGTCATTCAGGCGGTCATTTGGGCGCTGACCGACGACGTCAGCACCGGCGACCTGGAATCCGTGGGGTACGGGCTGGACGAAGCGGGTCTGGCGCTGGCGCGGGACGTCATCGAGGCGGCGGGGCTCGACCCGGCTGACTTCCGTCTCTTCGCCGGCTGAGTCCGCCGACGAGCCTGGCGGGTAGGTTCCCCGACACCAGAGGAAAGGAGCCCGGTCGTGCCGAAGTACCTGTTCAAGGCGTCGCTCACCGCCGAGGGCGTCGCCGGGATCGTCAAGGAGGGCGGGACCGCTCGGCGCACCGCGGTCACCACCGCCATCGGGAACCTCGGTGGGACCGTCGAGGCGTTCTACTTCGCCTTCGGCGACGAGGACGTCATCCTGATCGCCGACCTCCCCGACAACGAGACGGCCAGCGCCTTCGCACTGGAGACCTCGTCATCGGGCACGCTGGCGCTGTCGACCACCGTGCTGATCACCCCGGAGGAGGTCGATCGGGCTCGCCAGAAGAAGAGCGGCTGGCGGGCACCGGGCACATAGAGCAAGCGGCCAGCGAAACAGCCTCGGTTCCGGCGAGGGCACCTTGCCCTCCTGGTCGGGTCCGCCGTCGTGCGTTGTCCTTCGCGGGAAATACCGCGAACCGAACCGCCTTCGGGTGCGTACTGTCCTCCGACCGATCGAGGAGCAGGCTGATCGATGATCTCGGGGCGTATGCGCCGTCGGTTCCGCAGCGGCGACGCCGATGCGGTGCGCGCCTTCTATCAGGAGTTCGGGCGCGCGGTCTATACCGTCGCGCTTGGGGTCCTGGGGGACCGGGGACTCGCCGAGGAGGCCGTACAGACGACGTTCCTCCAGGCATGGCAGGCCTGCTCTCACTACGACCCGGATCGTGATCCCGCCCCATGGCTATACGCGATCGCCCGACGAGCCGCGATCGATCTCTACCGCAGGGAGCGGCGTCACATGAGATCCGAAGACCAGCCGGAGATGGCGGCTCTTCCCGACACATTCGAGGCAACCTGGGAGGCCTGGGAGATCCGCCTCTCCCTCGACCGGTTGCCCGACGAGGAGCGTGCCGTCGTTCGCGCCATTCATTTCCTCGGGATGAGCCATCGCCAGGCCGCCGAGTTCCTATCGCTTCCTGTCGGCACGATCAAGTCGCGGTCTCACCGCGCCCATCGCCGTCTGGCCGAGATGCTGGCGCACCTCGAGGAGCTGTCTGCATGACGTGCAACGATGTCCGCGCCGCCTTTCTGACCGGCGACGAGACCGGGCAGTTCGACGATCACCTGTCCCAATGTGCCGACTGCCGGGCAGCAGTTCCCGAGCTGGAGCGGCTTCGCCGTGCGCTTGCGGATCCGGTCGTGTGGGACGAACCGGCCCTGTCTGCCGACGACCTCATGGTCGCCCTCACCGGGTCGCGCCTGTCTACTCCGGTTGCACACGTCCGTCGCCGGGGTTGGCTGATCGGGGTCGCCGCCGCCCTGGTCGTGGTCGTCGGTGTCTTGGCCCTGCTCCTCGTGCCCAGCGATCCTGCCGATTGGACGGTGTCCCTGGCCGGCGCCGAGGCGGCTCCGGGCGCCTCGGGGGTGTTGGCAGGGTGGAACGTCGACGGCGGCAGCCGCCTGGTGCTCGAGACCCGTGGTCTGGAACGTGCCCCGAGCGGAACGGTCTACGAGTTGTGGTTCATGTCCGCCGACGAGGCATTCTCCGCGGGGACGTTTGCGGACCCAGCGAACGTCCAGCTGATGGTCGGCGTGCCCTGGCGGGAGTACCCGAATCTGCTGGTGACCTTGGAGACTGCTGATGGAGACCCGACGCCGTCGGCGACCTGGGTGTTGTGGAACACATGGGACGAGGAGGAAGCATGAATCGACGATTCCGGTGGGTGGCAGCCGCCGCCGCCCTGACACTGTTGACCGCCGCCTGTGGTGACGACACCGCCACCACGACGACCGCCGCGGTGACGACCACCGCTGAGGTGACGACCACCGCGGCCGCCGGCGGCACCCAGGTCGACATCCAGGGAAGCGCATTCCACCCCGGCGAGCTCACGGTCTCGGCGGGCACGACCGTCATCTGGACGAACCAGGATCAGTTCACCCATACGACCACGTCTGACGACGGCTTCTGGAATCAATCCCTGGGCAACGGGGAGACCTTCGAATTCACGTTCGACACACCCGGCACCTACGCCTACCACTGCAACATCCACCCCTCGATGACCGGGACGATCACGGTCACCGGGTGACCGGAAGCGGATGACGTCAGACGGGGGCCGCGCGCCCTCGAGAAGCTCGGAGAAGGACATGAATCGCAACGTTCGTCGGGTGGCCGGCCTTACGGCGCTCGCCCTCGTGTTCGCTGCATGCGGTGACGACACCGCGGTGACCACGACTATCGATAGTGCGTCGGCAGCGACGACGACCACCATTGCCGTCACCTCATCGACGGCTGCGGCGACGACCACCGCCGCGACTACCACCACCGGCGGCACAACGACGACCGCAACGACGACGACCGAGGCAACCACCACGAGCAGGGCGACGACGACCACCGCGGCCACCACGACGACGGGCGCCACGACCACCACCGCGGCGTCGACGACCACCACCACGACCGCCACCACGGTCACCAAGATCGACGTCTCCGGATTGGCCTTCCATCCGGCGAGTGTCACCGTGGCCAAGGGAACGACGGTCAGGTGGCGGAACAACGATGCCGTCGCTCACACCACGACCGGCAGCGGGTGGAACGGGAACCTGGCGAGCGGAGCGAGCTTCAGTCTCACGTTCGACACCCCCGGCACCTACGCCTACCACTGCGACATCCACCCCTCGATGACCGGGACGATCACGGTCACGGGGTAGCGCGAGTCGGGACTGTGGATCGGGTCACCGCCTCCGGGCGGTGGCCCGGTCTACTTGAGGAGCAGCTTGTCGAGGCGCCGGGCGGTGACCGCCACGCCGATGAGCCCCATCACCGCGAGGAACGCCACGTGGCCGGCGATGCTCCAGTCGAAGGACCCGAGCGTCAGCGCCCGGATCAGTTCCACGCCGTGGTACAGGGGGGAGAACCGGGTCGCCACTTGGAAGGCGTGCGGGTACACGCTCAGCGGATAGAAGGTCCCTGAGAACAGGAACAGGGGGAGGGTGACCATGTTGATGAGGTCGAAGTCCTGCCATGACTTCATGAACGTGGTGGCGGTCATCCCCACCGCGGCGAAGGCGAACCCGATGAGCACCGCCGCCGGGATCGCCATCAGCGCCCATGCCGATTCCACGTAGCCGAACGCGGTGATCACCACCAGGAAGGCGGTCGCATAGAGCAGGCCGCGGCCGAGCGACCAGGCGATCTCACCCACGGCGATGTGCCGAGGCTGCATCGGGGTGGCGAGGATGGCGTCGTAGACCTTCCCGTAGCGAAGCTTGAAGAAGATGTTGAACGTCGACTCGTAGATGGCGCCGTTCATCGCCGAGGCCCCGAGGAGGGCCGGCGCCACGAACGCGGCGTACTTGACCGCCTCTCCATTGGGCCCGGCCACGTCCCCCACGAGCTTGCCGATCCCGATCCCGATCGAGAAGAGGTAGAAGACCGGCTCGAAGAACCCCGAGAACACCAGGAGCCAGATCCGCCGGTACACAAGGTAGGAGCGCTCCAACATGCGCAGGGCGCTGCCCGGGACGAACGGGGGGACGACGCGTGTGGTGAGGATTGCCGATGAGGCCGTCATTTCACCAGCCGCCTCGTGAGGACCCTGGTCGAGAGGAAGCCTCCGATCACGACCAGGACCGCCAGGTAGCCGACGCTGATCCAGGGGTCGACGGTGAACCCGATCCGCAGCGCCAGGCCCCGGCAGAGCGACACCCCGTGCCACAGAGGCGTGGCGTACGCCACCGGCTGGAGCCATCCGGGGAGCTGGGTGACCGGGAAGAAGGTGCCCGAGAAGAGGAACAGCGGGGTGATCCCGAACCGGAACAGGTTGGAGAGCCACTGTTCGTCCTTGATCTTGGCGGTGTAGGCAGTGACCAGGGCGGCGAAGGCCATGCCGGTGAGGATCGCCGGAGGCACCGAGACCAGCCCCTCGACCACGGTGGTCGCCCCGAAGGCGGTCATGACCCCCGAATACACCAGGGTGACGAAGGTGAGCCGGATGGCGATCCAGCCGAGGTGCCCGGCCACGAGGTCGCCCACACCGATAGGGGTGGCCAGCACCGCGTCGTACGTCTTGCGCCACTTGATCCCGGCCATCACCGGGAAGGATGAGTCGCCGGCGGCGGTGGTCATGGCGGTCGCCGCCAGCAGGCCGGGAGCGAGAAACGTCAGGTAGGGGAGGGCGAGCGTGGAATCCCCGGCTCCGGCGTCGACCAGCTTCCCCAGGCCAACGCCCATGGCGAGCAGGAATAGCACCGGGTTGAGGAACGTGGAGACGACACTTCCCCGGAACGTGCGGCGGTAGACCCGGGCGTTGGCCTCGACGACCCGTGCCGGGAAGGCGAGCGTCATCACTCCACCAGGGTCCGTCCGGTGAGATGCAGGAACACGTCCTCGAGGGTGGAGCGCCGGCTCACCGTCGACTCCGGGATGATCCCCCGGCCGTGGACCTCCTCGGAGGTCCGGTCGGCATCGTCGGTGTAGAGCAGCACGCGGTCGGGGAGGATCTCGGTGCGCGTCGCCATCCCGTCGAGGGTGGCGGCGTGCTCCTGCTGGGTGCCGACCGGGAAGCGCAGCTCGAGCACCTCGCGGGTGGAGTGCTGTGAGATGAGCGCCCGCGGCGAGCCCTCGGCGACGATCTTGCCCCGATCCATGATCACCAGCCGATCGCACAGCTGCTCGGCCTCGTCCATGTAGTGGGTGGTGATGATGAGCGTGACCCCCTCCTGCTTGAGCCGGTAGAGGCGGTCCCACAGCAGATGGCGCGCCTGGGGGTCGAGGCCGGTGGTCGGCTCGTCGAGGATCAGCAGCTCGGGGGTGTTGATCAACCCGCGGGCGATGGTGAGCCGCCGCTTCATGCCGCCGGAGAGAGGCTCGACCCGGCTCTTGCGGCGCTCGTCGAGTTGGGCAAACTTCAGCAGCTCGTCGATCCGCTCGTTGATCACCTTGCGGCTCAGCCCGTAGTACCGCCCGTAGATGAGGAGGTTCTCGTAGACGGTGAGCTCCTCGTCCAGGTTGTTGTCCTGGGGGACGACGCCGAGCCGTGCCCGGATGCGGGCGCCGTCGGTGGCCGGGTCCATGCCGAGCACGCTGAGCGTCCCGCCGCTGATCGGGGACACCGCTCCGATCATCCGCATCGTGGAGGACTTGCCGGCGCCGTTGGGGCCGAGGAACCCGAACACCTCGCCGCGGCGGACGTGGAAGTCGACGTCGTCGACGGCCACGAGGTCGCCGAATCGCTTGGAGAGGTGCTCCGCGGAGACGAGTGGCTCGGCCATGGCTGCGCCACGGTAGCGGTGCCGTGCGACCGGATCGGAGCCGCAGGCCCCGTTCCCGCGGCCCGGCTCCGGGACCCCCCGTCGGGGGCGCCGCCGGAGCCGGGGGAGGACGGCCTAACCTCTCCGACACCGAGTCGGATCCCGGGAGACGGCTCTCGAGATGGCCCGACACCCGTCACGACCGCCGGGAGGCGAAGCATGGCTCAGGGCTCGGTGAGATAGCAGTCGTTCGACTGCTCGGAGGCGTGACGTGATCGTCGAGGGAGCGAGACAGGACTCATCGATGAGGCGCTTGTTCGTCTTGCTGGTTGCGTTCGCTGCGCTCGCCGCAGCGTGCGGCGACGACACCGCGGCGAGCACGACGACGACGATCCCCTCGACCTCGACCTCGGCCGCCACGACCACCGCCGCCACCACCTCCACCACCACGATCCCAGCGACCTCGACCAGCGAGTCGTCGTCGTCGACGACAACGACCACGACCACGACGGCCGCGGTGGGCCGTTGTGGCGGCCTGGCGTCGATGACGATCCCGGGCGACGCCGCCGACCTGATCAGGTTGCCGGGGAGCTTCGACGGCGACCCACAGCCGACCAGCATCATGGAGTCGGACGGGGCGATCCTGTTCCGCTCGGCCGGTGCCTGGTGGATCGGCATCTCGTTGCACATCGACTACGTGGTGTTCCGCCAGCTGCCTTCGTCGCTGGATCCCGCATTCGTCCCCGAGATCACCGCGGTCGTCGACTTCGGGCCGCTCGACGACGGCGCCCTGGTCAAGATCGATCACTCCCTTGCCGGGGGAGACACCGTGTACGCCTTCTACTTCCTGGACCCGGGCTGCGACGTCCGCGAAGCCGGGACCACCGCCGTGCCGCAGCTCGAGTTCCTGGTCGGTGGCGGGGCGGCCCACACCGAGGGCCTCACCTGTGCCGTCGACGGGGTGTTCGCCACGACCGCCGGCCAGGAATCGTCGGGCATGTGGGACATACGCGATCACTTCTACGCGTGGGACCCCGCCGGCTCCGGATTCACCGACGGGTTCGAGGACGGCACGGAGGTGCCGGACGGCGACCCGGCGATCGCCCAGGCGGGCCTCCTCGACTGCTGATCAGGCGAGGGCCTGGAGCAGCCACAGCACCCCCATCCCCACGCCCAGCGTGGCCGCCACGTTGCCGGTCTTCCACGCCACCACGGCGGCGACGACGCCGGCGGCGAAGCGATCCGTGAGCAGGTCGAACGAACCGGTGGCATGGGTGAGCGCCGGGGCGGCGATGGCGGCGAGTACTGCGGCGGGGATGAGCCGCAGGATCCTCGTCCCCCAATCCGGGATGCGCTGCAGGCGCCCGAGCAGCGCCAGGAACGACAACCTGACCAGGAAGGTCCCCACCCCGATCACGACGATCAGGAGCCAGATGAACCCGGGGGTGAACGTGGTCATCGTCCCCGCTCCGCCACGACGCCCGCGGTGATCCCGACCGCCGAGGCGGCGAGCAGCCCGAGATGCAGCGGGAGTCCGGTGAACGATGCCGCCGCGATGGCGCCCACGATGGCGGCGGCTCGCGTTCCACGATCCTTTACTGCCGGGAACACGAGGGCGATGAACACCAGGGGCACGGCGAAGTCCAGATCCCACCCGGCAGGCACCCCGGTGCCCACCACGACCCCGATGATGGTGGCCACCTGCCACACGATCCACAGCGCGATCGACGCCCCGAAGTAGTAGGTGAACCTGGCCTCGAGGTCCTCGTGGCGGCGGGAGAACCGGGTAAGGCTGACCACGAAGCTCTGATCGGTGAGCAGGTATGCGGCCATGGCGGTGCGCACCGGGCCAAGCCCGCGCAGGTGCGGGGCGAGCGCCGCGCTGTACATCGCCATGCGGGAGTTGATGACCAGCGCGGTGAGCACCACGACGACCGGGGTGGCATCGCGGCCGATCAGGTCGATCGACGCCAGCTGGGCCGCTCCGGCGAACACGATGGGGGACACCGCGATGGCCTGGAACGACTTCAGACCGGCTTCGACGGCGGCCACTCCGGCGATCAGCCCGAACGGGAACACCCCGATCAGGATGGGGGCGATGTCGACGACACCCGAGGAGAAGGCCTCGCGCCGAGGGTGCATGGGGCGGGGAGCCTACCGGGAGGCCCCGGGCTATCGTCGCACCCGTCACCGAGGAGTGGAGCCGCCAGTGGTGCATGAGATCTATGCGTTGAGCAGCCGCATGGTCGACGAGATGGTCCGGGTGATGCCGACCCAGGCCACCCTGATCGGGATCCCCGGATTCGACGACCGGTGGAACGACTTCTCGCCCGAGGGTGCCGGGGCCGAGGCTGCGCTGTTCCGCGATCAGCTCGCCCGGGTCAAAGCGCTGCCCCCCACCGGGGATCGATGGGAGCGGCTCGCGGTCAGGGTCGCCGAAGAGTCGCTGGTCGATCGGCTCGCCTGGTACGAGGGCGAGGAGCACCTGCGAGAGCTCAACTCGGTCGCATCACCGGTGCAGGACATGCGCGAGATCTTCGACCACATGCCGCGGGGAACCGCGGAGGCATGGGGCAACGTCGCCGCGCGGCTCGAGGGGCTCCCGGCGGCGATGGGGCAGTACCGGTCGATGCTCGAGGCCGGCCGCCGGCGGGGGATGGCTGTAGCGCGGCGCCAGGTGGTCGAAGTGCTCCGCCAGGCGAGGAACCACGCCGGCGACCGATCCTTCTTCGAGGGTCTGCCCGGCGAGCTCGCCGCCGAGCACCTGGGCGACGGCTCCCTCGCCTCGCGAGTGACTGCCGGCGTGGCCGCCGCCCGCAGCGCCTACTCCTCGATCGCCGACTACCTGGAGTCGACCTATCTCCCTTCGGCGGTGGACCGGGACGCCGTCGGGGCGGAGCGGTACGTCCGTCTCGCCATCCGGTACCTCGGTGACGACCTCGACCCCCTCGCCACCTACGAGTGGGGATGGGCGGAGGTCGCCCGGCTCCGGAACCGCATGGAGGAGACTGCGCGGGAGATCGTCGCCGGCGGATCGTTGCGCGATGCGCTCGACGTGCTCCAGAAGGACCCGGGACGCGCCGCCCACTCTCAGGCGCAGTTCCAGGATCTCATGCAGGAGCGCTTGGACGTGGCGCTGTCCAACCTCCAGGGCAGCCACTTCGACGTCCCCGAGCCGATTCGCCGGGTCGACGTGAAGATGGCTCCCCCCGGCGGGTCGCTCGGGGCGTACTACGTCGCTCCGAGCGAGGACTTCACACGGCCGGGAACCGTGTGGTGGTCGAAGGGGGACCGCCAGCAGATCCCGCTCTTCGACGAGGTGAGCACGGCCTACCACGAGGGATTCCCCGGTCACCACCTGCAGAACGGGCTGCAGATGCTCACCGGCGACCGCGTTTCCCGCCTCCAGAAGCTGGTCGTGTGGTACTCCGGCAGTGGGGAGGGGTGGGCCCTGTACGCCGAGGACCTCATGGACGAGCTGGGGTACCTCGACAAGCCGGACTACGTCATGGGCAAGCTGGCGTCCGAGATGCTCCGGGCATGCCGCGTGGTGATCGACATCGGGTCCCACCTCGAACTGCCGATCCCCGCCGGCCAGCCATTCCACCCGGGGGAGTCCTGGTCGTTCGACACCGGGGTCGAGATGCTCGAGGAGGTCTCGGCCCAGGGTCACGACATCGCGGTGTCCGAGATGAACCGGTACCTGGGTTGGCCCGGCCAGGCGATCGCCTACAAGATCGGCCAGCAGACGATCCGGGACCTGCGGGCCGAGGAGCGGTCGAGGAAGGGCCCTTCCTACGACGAGAAGGACTTCCATGCCCGCTTGCTGGAGATCGGATCGACCGGTTTGCGGGTGATGCGCCAGCACATGCGAGAGGGCTAGGAGGAGCCATGACCACGATCGGGGTGGGTACGGAGAAGGGGGCGTTCTACCTTCGGTCCGGCCCGTCGTGGAATCTGGAGGGACCGGCCCTCCCCGGGTGGCGCGTGACCACGTTCGGCCGGGCGCCGTCCGGCGATCACCTCCTCGGGGCGGCGTCGCAATGGTTCGGAGCGTCGATCCAGCGCAGCCACGACCTGTCGTCGTGGGACCAGGTGGTCGAGGGGCCAGCCTGGCCGGAAGGGGGTGACCGCAAGCTCCACAACGTGTGGACCATCACCCCGGCCGGCTCCAGCCTGCTCGCCGGGGTGGACGACGCCGGCCTGTTCCGCAGCGACGACGACGGGGCGACCTGGCGGGGGGTGGACTCGTTCAACGAGCACGAGACCCGTCCCGGGTGGGTCCCCGGCGCCGGCGGCCTGGCGGCCCATCGCATCCTGGTCGACCCAGCAGACCACCGGCGGATGTGGGTGGCGGTGTCGGCGGTCGGCGTCTTCCGCAGCAACGACGGCGGGGCGACGTGGGTGCCCTCTAATGTCGGGGTGGAGAGGACCGTTCCCGACGACGACAAGCCGCAGATCGGGTTCTGCGTCCATCGGATCGTTGGCGACCCCGTGGACGCCGACCGAATATGGCGCCAGGACCACAAGGGGGTGTATCGGACCACCGACGGAGGCGACCACTGGGAGCGCATCGAGGCGGGGCTTCCCGCCGGATTCGGTTTCCCGATCGTGCACGACGCCGCGTCGGGTGCGTTGTTCGTGGTGCCGCAGGAGAGCGACGAGCACCGCATGCCGGTCGGCGGGGAGTTCCGGGTGTACCGGTCGAAGGACGGCGGGGACTCCTGGCACGCCTCGGGCACCGGCCAACCGGCGGGAAAGTTGTACGCCGGGGTGCTCCGGGACGCCATGACCACCGATGGGAAGGGCGGCGTCTACCTCGGCACGACCGCGGGCACGTTCCACTACACCCGCGATGGCGGGGACACCTGGTCGAGCCTGTCGCACGTGTTCCCCAGGATCAACAGCGTCGGCGTCCTCGACGCCTGATGGTCTCGGTCACGGTCCGCCCCTGATGGTCTCGGTCACGGTTCGCATCCCGTCGCTCCTCGCCCAGGTCGGCGACGGGCGCACCACGATCCCCGTAAGGGCCGACACCGTCGCTGGGGCGCTCCACGCCCTGTTCGCCCTGCTCCCGCAGCTTCGGGTGCACGTGTTCGATGAGTCGGGCGGTGTGCGCCCGCATGTGGCGGTGTTCCACCAGGGGAGGAGCGCCCGTGACGCCCGGCGGCTGGGCGAGGCCCTGTCCCCCGGTGAGGTGGTCACGATCCTGCAAGCGGTGTCGGGGGGCTGATCCCCTGATCGGGAGCCGGCGGTAGGGGTTTCGGACGTAGCGGAATCGTCGCCGTTCAGAACCCCCTCGGACCGGCCGATACAGGGGCGGATGGAACCCGCAGTCGACCTCGACCTGACCCGGGTCGGGGTGCACTCGCTCAAGGATGAGATGCTCGCTGCCGCCGTGGCCTTGGGGGCCTCCGACGTCCATGTCGCCCCCGGCAGCCCGCCGGTGGCCCGCGTCGAAGGGGCTCTTGTTCCGCTGGGCACCGCGGTCTGGGGAGCGGACGCCTCGGCGTCGTTCTGCCGCTCCCTGTGTTCCGATCGTCACTGGGCGGAATTGGAGAAGGTAGGCACCACCGACTTCGGCCTCGCTCACGCCAACGGCGATCGCTTCCGGGTGAGCGTCCTGCGCCAGCGCAACGGCGTCGCCGCCGTTCTGCGCAGGATCCCCAGCACGCTGATGACCTTCGCCGAGATCGGTCTTCCCGACGTCGTCACCGATCTGTTACGCAAGACCCGCGGCCTGGTCCTCGTCGTTGGTCCCACCGGCTCGGGCAAGTCGACGACGCTCGCCACCATGGTCGACTGGATCAACGAGAACTTGGAGCGCCACATCGTGACGATCGAGGACCCGGTCGAGTTCTTCCACCACCCTAAGCGGAGCCTGGTCACCCAGCGCGAGGTGGGTGAGGACGTCCCGACCTTCTCCGAGGCGATGCGGCGCGTCCTGCGCCAGGACCCGGACGTGATCATGCTCGGCGAGATGCGCGACCTCGACACGATCTCCGCCGCGGTAAGCGCCGCCGAGACCGGTCATCTCGTCCTCGCCACCCTGCACACCACCGGCAGCGCCACAACCGTCAGCCGCATCATCGACGTGTTCCCGGCGAACCAGCAGGCGCAGATCCGGGTGCAGCTGGCGATGTCGCTGACCGGGGTGGTCTCTCAGATCCTCGTGCCGGAACGCCCCGCCGATGGTCCGGAGGCGGCGCCGCCCGCCCGGGTGGCGGCGCTCGAGGTGATGTTGATGACCCCGGCGATCGCCAACATGATCCGCAACAACGAGATCAACCGGATCAACGACGTGATCCAGACCTCCCGACACCTGGGGATGTTCCGGCTCGACGATCACCTCGCCCGTCTGGTCGAGCAGAAGCGGATCACCGCAGCCGACGCCATGGGGTTCGCCATGGATCCGGGAGCCTTGTCCCAGCGCCTCGGGCGCTGACCGTCCCCTGCCCGCTGACGTCTCAAGGGTGGTCGGGGACGCCGAAACGGACCTCCACCGATGCCCCGCCCAGACGGCTTCGGGACACCGACATCGAGCCGCCACTCCGCTCGGCTATCCGGCGCACGATGTCGAGGCCGAGACCGGTGGACCGGCGGCTGCTCGACCCGCGGGCGAGTCCGGTGGGGTCGAATCCGGGACCGCCGTCGGAGATGGCGAGGAGTGCTCGCGCCGGATCGACCCGCACCGCGATGGCAACGCCGCCGGGCGTGTGAGCGAACACGTTCTCCATGAGTGTGTCGACCACCGTGGCGGCGTCGGCCGCGGGGGCATGAACGGGCACCGTCTCGCGGGGGATGTCGATCGTGAATGCCCGGCCCTGCTCGGCAGCGAGCACCGCCCAGAACTCGGCCCGCTCGCGGGCAACTGCTCCCAAGTCGGCGTGGCGGATTGCCTCGTCACCTCGGGAGCGGGCCTCACGGATCACTTCGTCGACCGCGCCCTCCAGCGCGGTGACGTCATCGAGCAGCTGCAGCCGGAGCTTCCTGTCGGTCAGGCCCTCCACCTGGAGCCGCAGCGCGGTGAGCGGCGTGCGCAAGCCGTGGGAGAGATCGGCGGCCGCCTCGCGCTCTTCCTGAAGAAGGTCGCCGAGTCGTTCGGCGAGATCGTTGAATGCCCGGCTGACCTCGGCGATCTCCGGCGGACCGTCGGGACGCACCCGGGCGTGCAGATCGCCGGCGGCGAGCGCCGCGGTGGCCCGTCGCAGCCTGGCCACCGGGTCGACGATCGAGCGGCCGAGGCGATCGGCCCCGGCAACGGCGACGAGGATCAGAAGCAGAGCG
>JAZDHM010000150.1:0-2772 GCA_043805935.1 Actinomycetota bacterium | reverse complement strand
GAGTGGGCTTCTCACAGCCATGCCAATCACCCAGGCTCTGGAGGAGGTAGGCAAGGAGGCCAAACTCGGGGTCTCCGTCTACTACGCCGGGTTACTAGGTGGGTGGTGTCTTTCGCGGGTGTGAGTGCTCGCGTTTTGGGTGAGGTTGGGCGAGAATCGTATTGCTGTGGTTCTCGATTTGGGAGGGGCCGGTGACGTTGGGACTGGCTGACCGTCAGGGCGGTCTTTTCGATGATGTGAACCGGTTCTGCGACGAAGCACTGCCGGAGGGTTCGGTGTACGCGGTGTTGCACCGTGAGCGGGATCGGCTGTTCCCCGACGGGTTGTTCGCCGATCTGTTTAGCGACCGGGGCCGCCGTTCGGTGCCGCCGTCGGTGGTGGCCACGGTGATGGTGTTGCAGCGTTTGGAAGGATTGTCGGACCGTGAGGCGGTGGAGCGCTACACCTTCGATGCCCGCTGGCGTTTTGCGGCCGGGGTGGGGGGTTATGGCAGCGGGGGGTGGGGCTGTTTCGCCCACACGGTGCTGGTCGACATGCGGGCCCGGTTGGACGCCTCCGATGATCCCCGGCGGATCTTCAAGGTCACTGTGGAGGCCGCGTCGGCTGCGGGGCTGGTGGGCGCCCGCCGGGTGCTCGACTCGACACCTTTGTATGACGCGGTGGCGACCATGGACACCATCACGCTGATCCGCTCGGCGATCCGCGCCTTGTTGCGGGTGGCCGGCGTCGAGCTTGAAGCCGAGCTGGGGGCTGTGCTGGGAAGCGGCGACGACTACGCCAGCTCGGCCAAACCCCACATTGACTGGGATGACTCTGAGGCCCGCGACGCGCTGATCGACTCGCGGGCAAAGGACGCCTTCGCGTGCCTGACGGTGCTGGACGGCCGCGTGCTGAACGCCGAGGTGGCTGAGGCTGCCGAGCTGGTGGCGACGGTGGTGGGCCAGGACTTGGAGGGGACCGACGACGGCACGTTCCGTATCGCCCGGCGGGTGGCCAAGGATCGGGTGATCTCCACCGTCGATTCCGACGCCCGCCACGGCCACAAGACCTCGGCCCGGGGTTTCGACGGTTACAAGGGCCATGTGGCGGTCGACCCTGACAGTGAGATCATCACCGACACGGTGGTCACCCCCGGCAACGCCGGCGACGCCAGCGTCGCCGCGGATCTCATCGACGACCTGCTCGGCGAGGAGGGGGAAGCAGTCGACGAGACGACTCCTGTTCGAAGCGACATGCAAGCCAACGACGGTGAGGCCGATCGCCCCACCGTGTATGGCGATGCCGCCTACGGCACCGGGGAGTTCTTGGACCATCTCGCCGAAGGCGGCATCGACTCGCGGGCAAAGGACGCTTTCGCGTGCCTGGCGATGCTGGACGGCCGCGAGCTGAGCGCCGAGGTGGCCGAGGCCGCCGAGCTGGTGGCGACGGTGGTGGGCCAGGACCTGGAGGGGACCGAAGACGGCACGTTCCGTATCGCCCGCCGGGTGGCCAAGGATCGGGTGATCTCCACCGTCGATTCCGACGCCCGCCACGGCCACAAGACCTCGGCCCGGGGTTTCGACGGTTACAAGGCTCATGTGGCGGTCGACCCTGACAGCGAGATCATCACCGACACCGCGGTCACCCCCGGCAACGCCGGGGACGCCAGCGTCGCCGCCGACCTCATCGACGACCTGGTGGGCGAGGAGGACGAAGCAGTCGACGAGACGACTCCCGCTCGAAGCGACGTGCAAGCCAACGACGGCGAGGCCGATCGCCCCACCGTGTATGGCGATGCCGCCTACGGCACCGGGGAGTTCTTGGACTATCTCGCTGAACAAGACATCGACTCGCGGTGCAAAACCCAGCCACCCACCGCCCCCGGCGGCCTGTTCGCCAAGGACCGCTTCGACATCGATCTCGAGGCCGACACCGTCACCTGTCCCAACCATGTCACGGTGAAGACCCGGCGAGGCAGCGACGGCGACGGGATCGCCTACTTCGCCGACGCCTGCGCCGAGTGTCCGCTGCGAGCCCAGTGCACCAACGCCCAAGGCGGGCGTACCATCCGCGTCGGCCGCTATGAGCAGCGCCTCGCCGACGCCCGCCGTCAACAACAAGACCCGGAATGGGCCGCCGACTACCGGGGGACCCGACCCAAAGTCGAACGCAAACTCGGCCACATGATGCGACGCCGCCACGGTGGACGACGCGCCCGGGTGCGAGGCAAGCACAAAGTCGACGCCGACTTCAACCTCCTCGCCGCCGCACAGAACCTCGCCCGCCTCTCCGTGCTCGGGCTGCACTTCACCGTCGCCACCGGATGGGCAGCAGCGACATGAGGCGACTACTCCAGCACCCCCCGAGATGAGAGCCCGGTGCCATCATCCGGTCGGCATCCATCACTCCGACACCGCGCTCCCCTCGACTCGCCGCAACCGACCGCCGCCCACACGAGTCAACACGGCCCTCCCGTCACCCGAGCTGGCAGCCGTGAACGCCCGTTTCACACCAGTCACCTAGGTGCCCTCTACGGACGGATGAGCGCGAGTCGGCCGATCGCCCCGCTGATGCTTTCCAGCTCGGTGTCGAGCTGTTGGCGCATCATGTCTACCGAACCCCATAGACCGCCGACCGCCTGGCCGATGCCATCCAGCCGAGTGGCCAGGCCGCCGAGCTGCAGTTCAACGCCAAGCAGCGGGCTGAGCTGCCAGGCGCCGGAGTCGGTAACTGGCGTGGCCTGCGAGGGCTCGTCGGCCAGCCACGTGTTGTAGACGGTGACGCCAGCCAGCA
>JAZDHM010000149.1:0-3575 GCA_043805935.1 Actinomycetota bacterium | reverse complement strand
GACGTCGATGCGGAGGATCTTGCCCTGGTACACCTCCAGGTCCTGGGCGTTGCGATTCCCCAGGCCGCCGTCGCCGAGCGCCACGTACAGGTAGCCGTCGGGCCCGAACTGCAGCATCCCGGCGCGATGCCGGATGCCGGGCTGTTCCACTTCGAGGATGAGCCGCTCGGTCGAGGGGTCGACGGTGGCGGCGTCCGCCCCGCTCGCGTGGAATTCGACGATGCGGGAGTTGAGTCCGGGATTGCTCGTGTAGTAGACGAAGAGGCGCCCGTTGTTGGCATAGTCGGGATGGAAAGCGAGGCCGAGCAGACCGTTCTCGATCCCGCCAGAGCCGACTCGATCGGTGAGGTCGAGGAAGGGTGTGCTCAGCAGGCCTTGACCCGGGACCACCACGCCGATCGCCCCGCCCCGCTCGTTGACGAAGATCCGGTCGTCACCGGGCAGCGTGAATGCCCCGACCGGGAATGGGATTCCGGTGGCCAGCGTCTCCAGCCGGATGCCCTGGAGCGGCGCCAGGTCACCGGGGATCGTCGAGGAGGTGGTGCCGGTCGCGTCGGTGCTGCCGGTGGCGCCGGTCGTGCCGGTGACGTCGGTCGATCCGGTGGTGCTGGTGGGCGAGGCAGTGGTGGACGTGCTCCCCGCCTCGGTGTCGCTCGAGAAGGGTTTCACCAGCACCAGGAACGCCACCAGGATGCCGAGGGAGATCATGATCGCCAGCGTGAACGGGAGGTTGGGGCCGGAGAACAGGCTGCCGCGCGGGGGGGCAGATGGCTGGGCGCGTTGCGCCGGTGCACGCTCCCAGGGGTCTCGGCCACTCATGGTGTCGGACATGATGGCACGCCGGATCGCACGCGCGAGGTGGTTCGGGGCCGCCGGGCCGGGGTCACCGGGCCGTGGAAAGACCCGGTTCCGGGGTGTCCCGGGTCGATAATCGGAGGATGCAACGCCTCTTCCACGTGGCGGCGGGCGCCGACGAAGCCGTCACGGTCGATCCCGTCCGCCTCGCCGAGGTTCGGGCCGCCGGCGGCTGGATTTGGCTCGACGTCACCGAATTCACCGAGGCCGAGGTCCACCAGGTGGGAGCGGCGTTCGGGTTCGACCCGGTGACCTTGGAGGACATCTCGGACTGGAGCGAATACCCCAAGGTCGACGACCATCCCGCCTACACGTTCATCGTTGGTCACGGCGTCTCCGGGTCCGAGGCAGCGCGCCTGCAGACCACCGAGTACGACGTGTTCCTCGCCCCCGACTTCGCGGTCACCTTCCACAAGGAGGACCTCCCCGGCTTCCGCTGGGCTCGTGAGTACTTCGTGCAGCCGAGTTCTCTGGTCGACGGATCCCCCGACGTGCTGTGGGGACGGGTGGCGGAGGTGGAGGCGGAACGCTTCAAGTCGCTCGCCGACGGCCTCGACGCCAGGATCCTCGACCTGGAGGAGCGAGCCATCCTCGCCGACCCCTCGGTCCCGGCCGACGTGCTCGGCGTGCGTCGCGATGCCCAGACCTTGCGCCAGGTGATCGTCGCCCAACGCGAGGTCTTCCGCCTACTCGCCGCCGACGACCTGGTCGGGATCACCAAGCGGGGCTCCCGCCGCCTCGGCCACGTGTTCGACGACTTCTCCCGCCTGGCGGAGATCCTCGACGGCGCCCGCCTCCTCCTCGGCAACGTGCTCGAGACCTATCGCGGCACGGTGGCCGAGCGGGCCAACGAGGTGATGAAGGTCCTCACCGTGTTCTCCGCCATCGTGCTGCCCCTGTCGCTGATCGCCGGGATCTACGGGATGAACTTCAACCACATGCCCGAGCTGGCATGGCGGTGGGGCTACCCCGCGGTTCTGGTCGTGATGGCGGTGATGGGGTGGGGTCTGTGGTCCTACTTCTCGCGCCGCGGGTTTGTCGGCGGGCCCAGGCTGAGCCAGGTGCCGGAGGCGGTCGGCAGGGGCCTGGTCGACCTGGTCAAACTGACCACCAAACCTGCCACGATGCTGGTGCATCTGGCCACCAGGCCGGTGGACGAACGAAGCGAGGAGTGATCCCGATGCGCGGGTGCCGAATGAAGGTGCTCGTCATCGCAGTGATCACGGCGGCGGCGGTGGGACACGGGGTGATCTCCGCAGCCGGGGCCGACGCCGTCGGCCCGGCGGATTGCCACCCCGGCGAGTTCTACGACGGCGGGGCCTGCACCCCCTGCCCCGAGGGCTCCTACCAACCCGACGCCGGACAGAGCGCCTGCCTCCCCACCGAGCCCGGCCACTTCGTCGCCGGCCAGGGGGCGATCGACCAGGAGGCGTGCTCTCCCGGGACCTATCAGCCCGATGAGGGTCAGGCCGGGTGCCTCGACGCCGACGCCGGGCACTTCGTGTCCACCGCTGCGGCGACCAGCCAGGAAGCGTGCCTTCCGGGCACCTATCAGCCCGACGCCGGTGAGGCGGGGTGCGTCGACGCCGACCCCGGGAACTACGTGGCGGAGCCGGGGGAGGCCGGCCAGCATCCATGCACCGCCGGGAACTACCAGCCGGAGTCGGGGGTCGACCACTGCCGGTTCGCGGAACCGGGCCATTTCGTGTCGGGGGCCCGGGCAACCGGCCAAACGGCCTGCCCGGCGGGCAGCTATCAGCCCGAGTCGGGTGCCGTCTCGTGCATCGATGCCGACCCGGGTCACTTCGTCGAACAGGACGGCCTGGCTGTGGAGTCGGCGTGCCTTCCCGGGATGTATCAACCCGGGGTGGCCGGCATCGAGTGTCTCCCCGCCGATCCGGGCAGCTTTGTCGGCGGATCGGCAGCGGTTGCACAGAGCCAGTGCGTTCCCGGGTCGTACCAGCCGAGTCCGGGAGCGAGCGAGTGTCTTCGCGCCCGTGCCGGCCACTTCGTCGCCTCACCCGGAGCACTCGAGGACGCTCCTTGTCCGGTCGGCACCTACCAGGCCGGCGCCGGGGCGGTGACATGCCGGGCGGCCACCCCCGGGCATTTCACCGTGGGCCCGGGGGCGCGCGTCCAGATCGCCTGCAGCCCCGGCTCGTACCAGTCGGCGGCCGGGGCCACCGGTTGCATCCCGGCCGACCCCGGCTTCTTCGTGGCCGGCCACGGCGCACCCGCCCAGACCCCGTGCGCCGAGGGGTTGGAGGCACCAGACCCCGGCCAGGACGCCTGTACCGCGATCGTGGTGGCGGCGGACACGACTCCGCCGCGGCCGCCAGGCGTCGGCGTGGTGCTGCTGTGGCTCCTGGGATTCGGCCTCGTGGCGACGGCGATCGGGGTCGGCGTTGGGCACCAGCGGTCGCGGCAGTCCTGGAACCAGAGCCCGTGGCGGCGCTGAACCGGGACCGGTGGCCTCTCGACCTCGCCATCGTGTTCCTCAACCACTGCTCATTCGGGGCCGTGCCGCGTCAGGTGCTGCAGCACCAGCAAGATCTCCGGGATCGGATGGAGTCGGACCCGGTGCGGTTCTTTGTGACCGAGCACCCCGGGCTGCTGGGCGAAGCGGTGCAGCGGTGCGCCCGGTTCGTCGGAGCCGACCCCGAGGGTTTCGCCTTCGTCACCAATGCCACCACCGGGGTCAACACCGTGCTGCGGGCCGC
>JAZDHM010000148.1:0-2523 GCA_043805935.1 Actinomycetota bacterium | reverse complement strand
CCCGAGTACAGGTACATGCTCCGCTGGCCGCCGGGAACGATGCCGATGTAATTAAGGATGATCACGATCACGCCGATGGCCATGAGGGAGAACATCAGGGCCACGTACCACTTCGGCGAGACCTTGGTGTCCTTGTGCTCGACGGTCGGAGTGACCACCCGCCGCGGCTTGCGGCGACCTTTCGACTTGGGCATGGGCGCAGGCTAGCGGCGCCAGCACGCGGCACTTCAGGTGGAGGCGAGAGTGAGCACGATCCGGGCCGAGCTGCCGGCATTGACGATCCGCCGCGGGCCGTCGGCGATCGCCGTGGGCCGGGCGGTGGCGCGAGTGGCGGTGGCGTGCGCGGTCCTGATCGCCGGGTTCGTCGCCTACGAGTTAGGCGTGACGTCGGTGCTGGCGAACCGTGCCCAGGCAGGGCTTCGCAACGATTTGGCCTCGTCCGCCGCCTCCGTGGCGGACGTCGCCTACGCCCCGGCCGCGCTCTCCCCGGCACCGATCGTGGTGCCGGCCGATCTCCCGTCCCCCGATCCGGCTACCGCCGCGCCCGCCGACGGGACCATCCGGGTGATGGCCTCTCCTGCACCCGGAGACGCGATCGGGACGATCGTGATTCCGAGCGCCGGAGTCGACTGGGCCTTCGTCGAAGGCGTCGACGGGGCCTCGCTCGATAACGGTGTGGGGCACATGCCGGGGACCGCCCTTCCCGGTGAGCCGGGCAATGCGGTGCTCAGCGGCCACCGCACCACGTACGGCGCCCCATTCCTACACCTCGACCGTGTCGGAGTCGGCGACCTGATCACCGTTGGCATCGCAACGGGTGAGCACACCTACCAGGTGGTCGAGGTGCGCACGGTCGCGCCGACCGACACCTCGGTGACCGGGCAGTGGCAAGGCGCCTGGCTGACCCTCACCACGTGCACGCCGGCGTTCTCGGCTCGGGACCGGCTGGTGGTGATCTCTCGCCTCGTCGACGGGCCGAACGCCGCCGTTATCCTCGGTCGATCGTGATCCGGCGCTTCTACGAGTTGCTTCCCGGCCCGGCCGCGGTCCGGATCGCACAGATGGTCCTCGCCGTCGCAGTGCTCGTCGTCCTCGTCGCCCTGTTCTATGAGTGGGTAGGTTCCACGTTCTTCGACAGCGGAGGGGTGGTCGGATGAGGGTCCTGGTGATCGACAACTACGACTCGTTCACCTTCAACCTCGTGCAGTACCTGGGCGAGCTGGGCGCCGAGCCGGTCGTCATCCGCAACGACGTGCTCCCCCCCGAGGAGGCGTTCGACCGGTTCGGGCCCGACCGCCTGGTGATCTCACCCGGCCCCGGAATCCCCGAGAACGCCGGGTTCTCGATCGACTTCGTCAAGACGCTGGGAGAGCGGATCCCCATCCTCGGCGTGTGCCTCGGCCATCAGGCGATCGTCGTGGCATTCGGAGGCACGGTCGGCGCGGCGCCGGAACCGCGTCACGGCAAGACGTCGGAGATCACCCATGACGGACGCGGGGTGTTCCGCGGCCTCTCCAATCCCTTTACCGCCACGCGGTATCACTCACTTGCCGCAGTGGCGTTGCCCCCCGAGCTCGAGGTCACTGCCACGAGCGAGGACGGTGTCGTCCAGGCGGTTCGCCATCGTCATCTTCCGGTGATCGGGGTGCAGTTCCATCCCGAGTCGATCATGACCCTCGAAGGCAAGAGGCTCCTGGCCAACTTCCTCGAGTCGAGCTGAGTCGGCGTTTCCAGTTTCCGGCTTCCAGAGGACCGCTTCCGGCTGCCCGCTGCCCGCAAGACGGTTGTCCAGGGCCAACTCGACTCTGATCAGCTCTTGCTGGTAGCCGGAAGCGGGAAGCCGGAAGCGGGAAGCCGGCAGCGGCCGAGCGAAGCGAGGCGTCTTCCTCACTCCCCGCAGCCGACCCCACCGACCACGTAGGTGACGACGTCGGAGTCGGTGGTTCCGGTGAGGGTCCCGTAGACCCCCTCGTAGCCCGAACCGGGCGTGTAGTAGAAGCTCGGGCCGAGGAGCGGGTCGTCGCCGACCACGATGGCCGTCGGGTAGATCGACAGCACCTCGGCGACGGTGGTGCCGATGTCGACACTGGCGGGTGGGCCGGCGGTGAGCATGGTGGGCCCCGAGTACGCGTAGGAGATCAAGTTGCGCACCCCGCCGCCGGCGAAGTAGTCGGCGTCGCTGAAGATCAGGATCAGGGTGTCGGCGAGGTAGGACACCCGCCGGAACTCTGTGCCGGGACACACCCCAAAGTCGCCGAAGCCACCGGCGAGCCAGCCGGTGTCCGACGTCGGAGCGCCGAAGAGGAGTTCGGCCGCGGCCATCACCGGGTCTGGGCCATCGCCGAAGTCGGCGAATCCGATGCCCTCGGGCAGGAATAGGACCGGTGGGAGCGCCATGGTCGTGGTGGTCGTGGTGGTGGTCGTCGTGGTCGCGGCGGCCGTGGTGGTGGTGACCTCGGTGGTCGTGGTCGCCGCGGTCGTGGTGGTCGCTGCCGTCGTTGTCGTGGAACCGGCCGTCGTGGT
>JAZDHM010000147.1:0-3256 GCA_043805935.1 Actinomycetota bacterium | reverse complement strand
CACTTCGGTCGCGCGGCTGTTCCATCGGGAGCTTCGACGGGGGCGCTCGAGGCCATCGAGCTTCGGGACGGCGGAAGCCGCTACGGCGGCAAGGGCGTGACGCGGGCCGTCCACAACGTCGAAGACACCATTGCGCCGGTGCTGATCGGCCGCGACGCGCGCGACCAGGAGTCCATCGACTTGGCGATGCTCGACCTCGACGGCACCCCCAACAAGGCCAACCTCGGCGCCAACGCCATCCTCGGTGTGTCCCTAGCGGTGGCCCGGGCAGCGGCGTCGGCGTCAGGGATGCCCCTCTTCCGGTACCTGGGCGGCCCCTCCGCCCGGGTGCTCCCGGTCCCGTTCCTGAACGTGCTCAACGGCGGCGTGCACGCCGCCAACTCGGTGGACATCCAGGAGTTCATGCTGGTGCCGGCCGGCTTCGGGACCTTCCGCGACGCCCTGCGAGCCGGGGTCGAGATCTACCACGCCCTGAAGAAGGTCCTGGCCGGCCGCGGCCTGGCCACCAACGTCGGCGATGAAGGAGGGTTCGCCCCCAATCTCGCCGAGAACCGCCAGGCTCTCGAGTGCCTAGTGGAGGCCACCGCCGCCGCCGGGTACGAGGTGAGGACCCAAGTGGCGTTCGCCGTGGACGTCGCCGCCAGCGAGCTCTTCCGCGAGGGCCGCTACCAGCTGGAGGGCCGCAAGCTCAAGCCCACGGAGATGGTCGACTACCTCGAGAGCCTGGTAGCCGAGTTCCCGATCGTGACGATCGAGGACGGGCTGGCCGAGGACGACTGGGACGGGTGGCAGGCGCTGACCACGCGGCTCGGCGAGCGCATCCAGCTCGTCGGCGACGACATCTTCGTGACGAATGAGGAGCTGCTGCAGCGGGGGATCGACTCGGGCGTCGCCAACGCCATTCTGATCAAGGTGAACCAGATCGGCACCCTGTCGGAGACGCTGCACACGATGGAGCTGGCCGAGCGCGCCTCGTACGGGCGGCTGGTCAGCCATCGCTCGGGGGAGACCGAGGACAGCTTCATCTCGCACCTCGCCGTGGCCACCAACGCCGGCCAGATGAAGTCCGGGGCGCCGGCGCGGGGTGAGCGCACCGCCAAGTACAACCAGCTGCTTCGGATCGAGGGCTTCCTCGGTGACGGGGCCCGATTCGCCGGGTGGGACGCCCTCGGGGTGAGGCCGCGGTGACCAAGGAACGCGGGGGCTTCGGGCTGGGCCGTTTCTCGGCGCTGGCGATCGTCGTGCTGGTTATCGTCGGCGCCTCGGGCATCTTCCCGTTCCGCCAGATCATCGCCCAGAACCGTTCGGTGGAGCTGGCCCAGCAGAAGCTCGACGCTCTCGTCGAAGAGAACCTGCGGCTCGAACAGCAGCTGGCCGCCCTCCAGTCGCCCGGAGAGGTGGAGCGGCTAGCGCGGGAGCAGTTTGGGCTCGTGATGCCCGGGGAGATCGCCTACGTCGCGGTGGTTCCCGAGGGGACCGGGTCGCAGGATACCCCCGTCGACACCGCCGGGTTCGAGGACGAGACGCCATGGTGGGTGTCGTTGTGGAACTTCATCACCGGGAGCGACCTCGTCACCGATGGGTGATCGTCAGGTCGTCGAGATCCAGATCGGCCGCCCCCTCCGCTCGGCTGCCGAAGTCGTGACGCGGTGTCACCTCGGCGTGCCGGTGGTGACCCGGGTGCCCCCGATCCTCGAGGACGGGACACCGTTCCCCACGCTCCACTGGTTGTCATGCCCGCTGGCGGTCCGGCGCATCGGGCGAATCGAGGCGAGCGGAGGGGTGGCGTCGATGGATCGCAAGGCGAGGCGCGACCCCGCCTTTGGAGCGGCCCTGGAGACGGCCCACGCCGACTACGCCGCCGAGCGTGACGCCCTGGTGCCGGGCAGGCCGGAGCACGCGCCCACCGGCGGGGTGGGCGGGGCGCGAGTCGGGGTGAAGTGCCTGCACGCCCATTACGCCCATCACGCCGCCGGCGGCACCACCCCGGTCGGGGCCGCGACCGCTCCGTGGGTGGACCCACTCGACTGCGATGAGCCGTGTGTCATCGAGGAGGCAGGGGTAGCCGTTTCCAACCCGGAGTGGCGCGAGCCGGCATGAGGCTGGCCGCCGTCGACGTCGGGACCAACACGGCGCGGCTCCTCGTCGCCGAACTGGCCGGGGGCCGGGTGTTCGACCTGGAGCGCCGCGCCGTCGTCGTGGGGCTCGGCACCGGGGTGGACGCCTCCGGCAGGCTCTCCGAGGCAGCGATCGAGCGGACCGTGGCCCTGCTCGGCGAATACCGGGCGCTGATGACGGGCCACCAGGTCGAGCGGTTCCGCGCTGTGGCGACCTCGGCGACTCGCGATGCCGCCAACGCCGCCCAGTTCCTCGATCGGGCGACAGAGGTCCTCGGGACACGGCCCGAGGTCATCGGAGGCCCCGAGGAGGCGGCGCTGTCCTTCCGGGGGGCGATCGCCGGCCGTCCCGAGCCAGGTCCCACCTTGGTGATCGACGTGGGAGGCGGGAGCACCGAGTTCGTCGTGGGGGTTGACGCTCCGCTCGCCGCCACCAGCATCGACATCGGCTCGGTGCGGCTCACCGAGCGGCTCCTGGTCGAGCGGCCGGCGAGCAAGGAGCAGGTCGCCGCCGCCACCGACTTGGTCCGGCGCATGTTCGCCCCGGTGGCGATCCCCGGGCCACCGGTGCGGGCGATCGGGGTGGCCGGGACCTTCACGAGCCTGGCCGCGATCCATCTTGGCCTGGCTGCCTACGACCGCGCCCGGGTGGACGGGTCGACGCTCACCGTTTCCGACCTCGATCGTCTCGTCGCCAACTTGTCGCGCCTGACGATCGAGGAGACGGAGGCGATCCCGTCGCTCCAGGCCGACCGGGCCCCGGTGCTGCTCGGCGGGGCGGTGGTCGTCCGGGAGGCGGTTCGCCGGTGCGGGCTGGGCCGGGTCACCGTGTCGGAGACAGATCTCCTCGACGGGATCGTCCTCGGGCTGGCCTGAAGCCAGAGGGCAGAGGGCAGATGGCAGACGGCAGACGGCCACGGACCCTGCGTCTACACCTCATGGTGTATCGAGGTGTATACTCTCGGCTCATGTCCCGGACCAACATCGACATCGACGACGAGCTCATCGAACGGGTGATGCGCCGGTACCGGGTGAACACCAAGCGGGAGGCGGTTGATCTGGCTCTGCGGCGCGCCGTCGGCGAGCCGATGACCCGCGAGGAGTTCCTGGCGTTGGAGGGCATCGGGTGGAATGCCGAT
>JAZDHM010000146.1:0-2259 GCA_043805935.1 Actinomycetota bacterium | reverse complement strand
GGGCGCCTTCGCTCCGGCCTGAAGGGCATGCGCCGGCTCCCGCTGCGGCGGCGCAGTGTCATGGGGTTCGACGTCGCCGGTGCGCCGCCGCCGGTGGCGACCGTGGGACTGCTCGCCGGGTGCGTCATGGATCCGTGGTTCACCGCGGTGCACGAGGCGACGATCGGGGTGCTGACCAGGGCGGGGTACCGCGTGGTGGTGCCGGAGGCGCAGACCTGCTGCGGAGCCCTCGCCGCTCACGACGGGGCAGCCGACGACGCCGCCCGGCTCGCCGCCCTCAACATGGCCGCCTTTGCCGGGGTGGACCTGGTCGTGGCCGATGCCGCCGGGTGCTCGGCACATCTCGCCGGGTACGGCCACCTCACCATCGGTGGTGAGGCGCTCGCCTCGCGGTCGATGGATGCCGTGACCCTGGTGGCGAGGGCGATCGCCGAGGGCCGCCTCCCCACGCTGCCCCCCAACGGCCGCCGGGTGGCGATTCAGGACCCGTGCCATCTCCGCCACGCCCAGCGTGTCGTCGAACAGCCGAGAGCGATCCTGCGCGCCGCCGGGTACGAGGTGGTGGAGATCGATCCCGACGGGCTGTGCTGCGGAGCCGCCGGCCTGTACTCCGTCGTCCGTCCCGACACCTCACACGAGTTGGGCGAGCGCAAGGCCGCCCAGGTGAGGGCAGTCGGTGTGGACCTGGTGGCGTCGGCCAACCCGGGGTGTGAGATCCAACTGCGCAGCCATCTCGGCGACGGGATCCGGGTGGCGCATCCGATCGAGATCTATGGGGCGGCGACCAGGATGGGAGGCTTCATCGTCGGTCGGGTACATCGCCGGCGGGGGCGGGGGGGTAAGCGGCCGGCACCGGCCGCCTAGACTCGCCGAGTCCGGAGGGATGGGAGGGGTCGATGTCGTCGGTTGCCCGGGCCGTCGTGGTTGCGCTGATGATGGTGGTCTCCGCATGCGGCGACTCGACCACCGAACCCACGGCGACCAGTCAGGCTCCGACCACCCAAGGGACGACCACCTCGCCCTCCACGACCCAGGCCGTGATCACTCAGTCGACGACGACCACGGCGCCGGTCACGGTCGACCAGATCGTCGGGGAGTGGAGCCGGGAGAGCGCCGAGCATGGGAGCGAGTTTCTCCGCTTCGCTGCCGATGGAGGGTTCGTCTACGCCGAGGGTGACATCGCCAACCTCGATGCTCACCCCAGCGTCATCGGCACGTTCGCGATGGAGGACGGGGCGCTCACTCTGGTCACGGACGATTGCGGTGAGGTCGTCGGGAGCTACTCACCGAGGCTCTTCGGCGCCTTCCTCGAGATCCGATCGCTCGGCGATTCGTGCACCGGACGCGAGGACGGGCTTACCTTCGGTTTCTACTCGCGCATCGACGGCTGAGATTCCCCGGCTTCGATCATCACGCCGCCCGATCGCACCGTTGCCTCCACCGTGAGCACCGGGGCATCGGATGGAAGGTCCTCTGGTGGAGTGGTGTCGAGGTCGACCGTCCCGCCGACGACGTCGTCGGCCACGACGACCATCCAAGTCGGCGGTACCGACACCCGCACACCACCGGCGGTGACCATCAGCGAGAGATGCCCCCCCTTCGGGTCGAGCGTCGTCTGGCGGAGGTCAAGGTCGACACCGCCCATGAACACCCGTGCCGACACGAGGTGGAGGGCGGTGGCGTGGCTGACCACCTGGCGTCCACCGACGATCGCCCCCACCCGGAACTCGTCGTCGTCGGGGTCCGAGTCACCCTCGTAGTTCTTCGAGAGGAACTGCCCGACCGCCCACATGGCCGCGCCGACGAAGAGGAACGAGATCAGGAACTTGGCGAGGCGTCGCATGCGGAGACGATACCGGTAACCGTTCCCCGTTTCCCGCAACCCGTTGCCGGCAAGACCCCCGTTTCGCTGTCGCGGGTGGCTAGTTCTGGCCGCCGGCCAAACCGGTCGCCGAATAGCCCTTTCCGGCCCCCGGGGCGGCCCATTGGCGCACCCTCTTAGGCCATTTCGCCCTAGCCCGTTCAGCACCGGCGGGGCGATCCTTGAAGGACGCGAAGACAAGGAGGGGACGCTCGATGACGCGCCCCGTCGTGACCGTCGACGGCAACGAGGCCGCCGCCTACGTGGCGCACCGGCTGAGTGAGGTCATTTCCATCTATCCGATCACCCCGGCGTCACCGATGGGTGAGCTCGCCGATGCCTGGTCGAGCGTCAAGCGGCCCAACCTGTGGGGAATCGTCCCAGAAGTGATCGAGATG
>JAZDHM010000145.1:0-19216 GCA_043805935.1 Actinomycetota bacterium | reverse complement strand
GTTCGTGCCCCAGGCGGTCGCCGCCGGCTCCCCGGCGGTGTGCGTCGAGGATCCCGCCGCGGCTGGCGGCTCGCCGGCGATCGTGGTGCCCGACACGCGTGCCGCCCTGGGCCCTCTCGCGGCACGGGTGCATGGCAACCCGTCGGAGCACCTGCGTCTGGTCGGGGTCACCGGCACGAATGGGAAGACGACGGTGACCCATCTCGTCGAGTCGATCGCCGGTGCGGCCGGGCTGTCCCACGCCATCGTCGGCACGGTGGGTGCCCGAATCGGCAACCGCCCGGTTCCGGTGGCGCGGACCACCCCTGAGGCGAGCGACTTCCAGCGTCTCCTCGGCACGATGGTCGACGAGGGAGTGGACGTCGCCGCGGTGGAGGTGTCGTCGCATGCCCTGGTGTTGGGGCGGGTAGCTGCAGCCAGGTTCCGGGTGGCCGCCTTCACCAACCTCTCCCGTGACCACCTGGACTTCCACGGGGACATGGAGTCGTACTTCGCCGCCAAGGCGTCGCTGTTCGAGCAGGCAGACCGGGCGGTGGTATGGGTAGACGACCCGGCCGGCGCGAAGCTGGCGGCGTCGCTCCCCATGCCGGTGCTCACCGTCGGCTGGCGGAAGGACGCGGGCGTCTTCGCCCGCAGGATCGAGGTGGATTTCGCCGGGTCGTCCTTCGACGTCGCCGGACCCGGAGGCGGCCGGCCGGTCCGACTCCAGCTCGCCGGACGGTTCAACGTCGCCAATGCCCTCGTCGCCGCCGGCTGCGCGATCGCGCTCGACGTCGGCTGGGATAGCATCGCCGCCGGCATCGCCGCCGCACCTTCGGTCCCGGGGCGATTCGAGCTCGTGGACACCGGAAGGGGATTCACGGTGGTGGTCGACTACGCCCACACCCCCGATGGCGTGAGTGCCGCGGTCGGCGCCGCCAGGGACATCCTCGGAGGCTCCGGCAGGGTGATCGTCGTCGTCGGCGCGGGTGGCGACCGCGACCGCCAGAAGCGGCCGATGATGGGACGGGCAGCGGCCCAGGCAGACCTCGCCGTGCTCACTACCGACAATCCACGCAGCGAGTCGCCGGAGTCGATCCTGGCGGAGGTCGCCGCCGGGGCGACCGGTCCGGGCACCGTGGTCCGCGAGCTCGACCGCAGGGCGGCCATCCACCTGGCCCTGGCCGAGGCGCGCCCGGGTGATGCCGTACTCGTCCTCGGCAAAGGGCACGAGCAGGGCCAGGACTTCGGAGGCGTGGTCATCCCGTTCGACGATCGCACCGTCGCCCGGGAGGAGGTGGCGGCGCTGTGAGATGGGATCTGGCTCTCGTCGCCCTGGCCGCCGGGGGCCGTGCCGTAGGAGAGGCGGAGATCACCCGGGTGGTCACCGACTCGCGCCTGGCCCGGCGCGGGGACCTGTTCGTGGCGATTCGCGGGGAGCGTCTCGACGGCCACGCCTTCGCCGCGGGCGCCGCCCGGTCGGGCGCGGCCCTGGTGGTGGAGACGGGCCGCATGCCCGCCGGGTGTGCCGGCGTGGAGGTCGCCGACACCCTCGCCGCCCTCACCGCCCTCGCCGCCCGGCGACGAGCCGAGATCGCGGCCCCCGTGGTAGCGATCACCGGCAGCAGCGGCAAGACGACGACCAAGGACCTCACCGCGGCGGCCATCGGCCCGGGGGCGCATGCCGCCCCCCGCTCCTACAACAACGAGGTGGGGGTGCCGATCACGGTGCTCGACACACCCGACGGCGCCTCCGCCGTCGTCGTCGAGGTGGGAAGCCGTGGAGTCGGGCACATCACCGCCCTCGGCCCGGTGGTGCGTCCCGACGTGGCAGTGATCACCAACATCGGCCCTGCACACCTCGAGATGTTCGGCGACGTCGCCACCGTGCTTCGGGCGAAGTGGGAGCTGGTCGAGATCCTCGAGCCGCGCGGCATCGCCGTGCTCCCGGCCGCCGACGACCGTCTCACCGGCCGCCGCCAAGGCCCGCTGCTCACCTTCGGCGAGGGCACTGCCGCCGACGTGATGGTCGATTCGGTCGTCGTCGATCGCCGGGGCCGGGCCTCGTTCCGCATGCACCACGCCGGGACCGATGTGGCGCTCTCCATGGCCCTCGCCGGCAGGCACCAGCCGCTCAACGCTGCCGCCGCAGTGGCCGCCGCCCTCGCCATCGGAGCGCCGTTCGAGGAGGCCGCCGGGCGGGTCGCCGCAGCCACGGTGTCGCCATGGCGCATGGAGGTGTTCGATCGCCCCGTTCCCGGGGGCTCGGTGGTGGTGGTGAACGATGCCTACAACGCCAACCCCGATTCGATGACCGCTGCCTTCGCCACCGTCGCTGCCATGCCGGGTCGGCACGTCGCCGTGCTCGGCAAGATGCATGAGCTGGGCGCAGCGGAGGGCGAGCTCCACCGCCGGATCGGGCGCGCTGCCGTCGACGGCGGGTTCGAAGCCGTCGTCGTCGTCGGCGACGACCCGGGGATCGCCTCGGGATCCGGGTCGGCCGGGATCCCGGTAGCCGACGTTCCCGCGGCACTGGCGCTGCTCGCCGACCTCCTGCGCCCCGGTGACGTCGTGCTCGTCAAGGCATCTCGGGCCGCCGGCCTCGAGGCGGTGGCCGCCGGCATCGGGGGAGGGGCGGCGGCATGATCGCCATGCTTGCCTCGGGGGCGGTCGCCTTCCTCGTCACGATCGTGCTGACCCCCGTAGCGATCCACTTCTTCAGGGCACGCGAGATCGGCCAGTTCATCCAGGACGAAGTCGCCCACGACCACAAACAGGGAACCCCGACCATGGGCGGGCTGGTGATGATCCTGGCCGTCGTCGCCGGGTTCCTCGTGGGCCACCTCGATGTCCGCACCCCCACGGGCGAGTGGAGCCTGCGGTTGCGCGAGTTCCAGACCCCCGGCCTGTTGGTACTCCTGGCATTCGTCGGGATGGGGCTCATCGGCTTCTTCGACGACCTCGCCAAGGTCACCAAGGAACGCAACCTGGGGCTCAAGAAGCGGTGGAAGTTCATCGGACAACTGGTCATCGCCGGCCTGTTCGCGTGGGCGGCCGTGCAGTACGGGGTCACCACCCATCTCTCGTTCACCCGCCCGCTCGGCTTCGATCTCGGGTGGTTCTACGGCGTCTGGGTGCTGTTGATGCTCACCGCGGCGTCGAACGCGGTGAACTTCACCGACGGGCTCGACGGGTTGGCCTCGGGGTCGGGGGCGCTCGTGTTCGGCGCGTTCGTGATCATCTGCTTCTGGCAGTTCCGCCATCCCGAGTTCTACGAGGTTGTCGGGACCCAGGAGCTGGCGATGCTCGCCGCCGGCCTCACCGCGTCCACGCTCGGCTTCCTGTGGTGGAACGCGGCTCCGGCGAAGATCATCATGGGCGACACGGGGTCCCAGGCCATCGGCGGCGCCATGGCGGCACTCGCCCTCCTCACCAACACCCACTTGCTGCTCGCCGTCCTCGGCGGCCTCTACGTGATGGAGACGGCGTCGGTCATCCTGCAGGTCATCTCGTTCCACGGCTTTGGGCGGCGCATCTTCCGGATGGCGCCGATCCATCACCACTACGAACTGAAGGGGTGGCCGGAGACCACGATCATCATCCGCTTCTGGATCCTTGCGGCCCTGTTCGTCGCCCTCGGTCTCGGCCTGTTCTACGGCGACTTCATCACGTCCGGGGGGATCGGATGACCGCGCTCGTGATCGGCGCAGCCGTCAGCGGGCGGGCTGCCGCCCGGCTGCTACGCGTCGATGGGGACAAGGTGGTGGCCTACGACCGCGACCCGGCGGCGCTGGACGGCATCGAGGCGGATGAGACCTACGGCGGCGAGTGGGACCGACGGCTGCTCGAGGGGATCGACCTCGTGGTGGCCAGCCCTGGGGTGCCCGAGCACGCTCCTCCGATAGCCGACGCCCTGGCGGCCGGCGTTCCGTTGTGGAGCGAACTTGAACTGGGGTATCGCCACGTCGGGGTGCCGGTGATCGCAGTGACCGCCACGAACGGCAAGACCACGATCACCGAGGTCGCCGCCGAAATGCTCAACGCCTCCGGGATCCGTTCCGCTGCGGTCGGCAACATCGGGGAGCCCCTGTCCGGGGCGGTCGGCCTCGACGTCGACGTGCTCGTGGTCGAGGCGTCTTCGTTCCAGTTGCGGTTCGTCGAGACGTTCCACGCCCGCGCCGCGGTGCTGCTCAACGTGGCGCCCGACCATCTCGACTGGCACGGGGGCTGGGAGGCCTACCGGAGCGCCAAGCGGCGCATCCTGGAGCGCCAGGACCCCACCGATGTGGTCGTGTACGACGCCGACGATCCGGGAGCGGTGGACGCCGTCGTCGGCGCATCGGCGCGCCTCGTCCCGGTGAGTGGGTCGCGGCGGCCCACCGGCGGCTGGGGCCGCGACGGTGCCGACCTCGTGATCGGCGACGCGGTGATCCCGATCGCCACCCTGCCTCGCGGCGACGACGTGATGGTCGTCGATCTTGCGGCGGCCGCGTCTGCGGCGATGCACCTCGGAGCCACCGCAGCGGGGGTGAGCCGGGTCGCCGTGTCCTACCGCCCCCGTCACCATCGGCGCGAGATCATCGGCACGTGGGGCGGGGTCACCTGGGTCGACGACTCCAAGGCGACCAATCCCCATGCCGCCCTCGCCGCCATCCGGGCGTATCCGTCGGTGGTGCTCATCGCCGGCGGGCGCAACAAGGGCCTCGACGTGGGAGTGATCGCCCTCGAAGCCAACCTGAGCCGCGTCATCGCCATCGGGGAGGCGGCGGCCGACCTTGTCGCGACGGGCGGGCCGGTGACGGTCGTCGCCGGCCTCGACGCCGCCGTCGAGCTCGCCGACCAGGTCTCCCGCCCGGGTGACACCGTCCTGCTGGCCCCAGGGTGCGCCAGCTTCGACATGTTCGAGTCCTACGGCGACCGCGGGCAGCGGTTCACCGACACCGTTCTGCGGATCAAGGGGGTGTGACGTGGCCAGTGTCGTCGCCGTGCCGAGCAGGGCAGCCCTGCGCCGCGCCCGCGCCCAGGCGCGCGGTGTGTCCCGGTCGGTCGTCTGGTTGCTCGTCCCGGTCAGCCTGCTCGTGGTGATCGGCCTCGGGGCGATCCTGTCGGCCTCGTCGGTCCTCGGCCTGCGCGAGGCCGGCGACAGCCTCTACTTCTTCAAGCGCCAGATCGTCTGGCTCATCGTCGGGATCGTGGGGATGGTCACCGCGGCGTTCATCCCGCTGCGGTGGTGGCGGCGAATGGCGTTCCCCCTGTACGTGGTCACCGTCGGGATGCTGGGGGCGGTGATGCTGTTCGGCACCAGGGTCAACGGTGCGACCCGCTGGCTGGTGGCCGGTCCGGTCTCTCTGCAGCCCTCGGAGATCGCCAAGCTGTCGACCATCCTCTTCCTGGCCACCCTGGTGAGCCGCCGGGAGTACCAGATGGTCCGCATGCGGGACTTCTTCGTGCCGGTGGTTGGCTCGGTGGGGATCGTGGGTGCCCTCGTGATGGCCCAGCCCGACCTCGGCACGACCCTCCTGGTGTCCGCCGGGGCATTTGCCGTGCTTCTGGCGAGCGCGATCCCGCTCCGGTTCGTGTTCAGCAGCGCCGTAGCGAGTGCCGGGGGTGCCCTCGCTCTGGCGGCGGCCTCGCCATACCGCTGGGCGCGGATCACCGCATTCCTCGACCTCCAGAGCGATCCCCTCGGATCCTCCTAT
Source organism: Actinomycetota bacterium (assembly GCA_043805935.1). Classification (GTDB taxonomy): domain Bacteria; phylum Actinomycetota; class Acidimicrobiia; order Spongiisociales; family UBA11373; genus RBG-16-68-21. The sequence goes on along the minus strand of JAZDHM010000145.1, from coordinate 13,538 downwards.
CAGGCGGTGCAGGGGCTGGTCGCGCTCGGCACCGGCGGCCTGTGGGGAGTGGGCCTGGGTGCCAGCCGGGCGCGCTGGTCGTTCCTCCCCAACGCCCACACCGACTTCGTATTCGCCATCCTCGGCGAGGAGACCGGGTTGGCCGGGTCGCTGGCGGTGGTGGCGCTCTTCACCGCGTTCACCGTCGCCGGCACGCTGATCGCCCGGCGATGCCCCGACCGCTTCGGACGGCTCGTCGCCGTGGGGATCACCACGTGGCTCGCGATCCAGGCGATCGTCAACATCGGGGGCGTCGTCGGCATCCTCCCGATCACCGGTGTCCCGCTGCCATTCGTGTCCTTCGGCGGCACCGCCCTGGTCATGTCCCTGGTGGGCGTCGGCGTGCTCGTGTCGGTGGCGCGTGACGCCGAACCCATCGAGGCATACGACCGGTGACCTTCGTCATCGCCGCCGCGGGAACAGGAGGGCACGTCATTCCCGCGCTGGCGATCGCCGACGCTCTGCGTCATCGGGGTGTGTCGGCCGGGGACATCCTGTTCATCGGCGGCGACCGGTTCGAGGCGTCGGCGGTCCCCGACGCCGGGTATCCATTCCGCGGCTTCCGCCTCATCAAGCTGCGGCGCAGCGTGAGCCCGGGCAATCTCGCCATTCCGTTCGTCCTTCGCGCCACCAGTAGAGCGATGGCGGCGGCAATGGCCGAGTCGGATGCGAAGGTCGTCCTCGGGATGAGCGGCTACGTCACGGTGCCGGCGGCGATGGCGGCGCGCCGCCGCGGCATCCCGCTGGTCGTCCACGAGCAGAACGCCACCCCGAGCCTGGCGGCCCGGTTCGGAGCCCGTCGAGCGCGGGCCACCCTCCTCGGCTTGCCCGGGGCGGCCGAGCGGCTTCCCCGTGCGGAGGTCGTGGGGAATCCGCTGAGGCCCGCACTGGCCTCGTTCGATCGAGCGGCGCTGCGCGGCCCGGGTCGGCGTCGGTACGGCATCGAGGACACCGGCCCGGTCCTTGGGGTGATCGGAGGGTCACAGGGAGCGCGCGTGCTCAACGAATCGGTAGCGGCGATCGTCGCGTCGGGAGTCCCCGCCGCGGTCGTGCACCTCACCGGGCCCGCCGCCGTCGGCGTGCCTCCCGAGGCGGCCACGCCACTACCGTGGGTGCGACGTCCCTACGAGACGGAGATGGAGCATTTCTACGCGGCGGTCGACCTCGTTGTGTGCCGCGCCGGTGCCATGACCGTCAGTGAGCTCGCCGCCACTGCCACCCCCTCCATCCTGGTCCCGCTCGAGCGTGTCGGGCAGATGGACAATGCCCGGGTGCTCGAGACAGCCGGCGGGGGCGTCGTCGTGCGGCAAGCCGACGCGGCGACGCTCCTATCCCGGGTGAGCGAGCTGATCGGGGCCCCGGAGCGGCTCGCCGCCATGTCGGCAGCGGCGCGCCGGACCGCCCGCGTCGACGCCGCGGCCGTGATCGCCCGCCGTCTCATGGAGGTGGCCGGTGGCTGACCTCGTCGGGTACGAACGGATCCACCTGATCGGTGCCGGCGGCGCGGGGATGTCCGGCCTGGCCAAGCTCCTCGCACAGTGCGGCCACCGTGTGAGCGGCTCCGATCTCAAGCCGGGTCCGGCGTTGTTCGGGCTCGAGGCCGTCGGGATCGAGGTGTGGGTCGGCCACCGTCCCGAGCGGGTCGGCGAGTGGGACCTGGTGGTGGCGTCGAGCGCCGTGCCCGGACGCGACCCCGAGATCGTCGCCGCCCGGGGTATCGGGGTCGAGGTGTGGAAACGGCCCCGTCTCCTCGAGGTCATCACCCGGCGCCTGCCGACGATCGGCGTCACCGGCACCCACGGCAAGACCACGGGCACGGCCATGCTGGTCACCGCCCTGCGCGCCGTGGGGAGGAACCCGTCGTTCATGGTCGGCGGCGAGCTGGTCGACCTCAACACCAACGCCCATCTCGGCGAGGAGGGCCTCTTCGTCCTCGAGGCCGACGAGGCCTTCGGCACCTTCCTGGATCTCTCGCTGCGCGGACTGGTGATCACCAACGTCGAGACCGACCACCTCGACCACTACAAGACCTTGGAGGCCCTTGCCGATGCGTTCGTCACCGTGGCGCGCGGCGTCGACGGGCCGGTCGTGGCGTGCCTGGACGATGAGGGGTCGGCAAGGGTGGCGGCTGCGGTCGGAGACACCGTCGGGTACGGGACGTCTGAGCGGGCTGCCTGGCGCATCGAGGGCATCTCCCACGCATCGGGCTCGGTGTCCTTCACCCTCCGCGGGCCTTCTGTCGTCGTGCCGGTGAAGGTCCCCAAGCCGGGGTCCCACGTGGCCCGCAACGCCGCGGGCGTGCTCTCCCTGCTCGGGGAACTGGGCTTCGACGTCGCCGCGGCGGCGCGTGGCCTTGCCGGATTCGGAGGTGTGCGCCGCCGATTCGACGTCCGCGGTCGGGTGGGTGGCATCACGATCGTCGACGACTACGCCCACCATCCGACGGAGGTCAGGGCAACCATCGAGGCGGCCTCCGTCGGTCATGCCGGCCGGATCGTGGCGGTCTTCCAGCCGCATCGGTTCACCCGCACCGCCGAGCACGGGATCGCCCTGGGTCGCGCCCTCGCCGGCGCCGCTCGCGTCTTCGTGACCGACGTGTACGGGGCGGGCGAGGTGCCGATCCCAGGGGTGACCGGCAGGGTCGTCGCCGACGCCGCCGGCGCCGCAGGTGCCGAAGTCGGCTACGTGCCCCGCCGGGTGGACCTGGCCAGGGTGGTGGCAGCCGAGGCGCGTCCCGGCGACCTCGTGCTTCTGATGGGTGCCGGCGATGTCACGCTCGTGGCCGACGAGTTGTCGCCACTCCTCGCCCGCGGGTGATGGACGCGTACGACGACCTGGTCGGCCGGGGGCGGCTCACTGAGCACGTGCCGCTGGCCGGGTACACGACCTATCGCTTCGGCGGGCCGGCGCGCTTCTTCGTTGAAGCGGACTCCGAGGGCGACGTCATCGCGGCCGGGAGGCTGGCCGCGGAGCGGGGAGTGCAGGTCTTGGCACTCGGCCGGGGGAGCAACCTCGTGATCTCCGACCATGGGTTCGACGGCGTCGTCGTTCGCCTCGGTCCGGGGTTGTCGTGGGTCGAAGTGATCGAGGACGGTGTCGTCGCGGCCGGAGCCGGCCACCCGCTGCCGCTCCTCGCCCGGGAGGCGGTTCGTCGCGGCCGGGGCGGGCTGGAGTTCTACACCGGGATCCCGGGCAGCGTCGGCGGAGCGGTTCGCATGAATGCCGGCTGTCACGGGTCGGAGACCTCCGAATGGCTCATCGATGCCCGGGTCGTCGATCTGCGCACCGCATCGGTGGCGTCACGCACGCCGGAGCAACTCGGGCTGTCATACCGACACAGCGACCTCGACGATGACGACGTCGTGGTGTCGGCGCGATTCCGCACCATCGCCATCGACCCGATCCAGGGGGAGGAGGCCATCCGGGAGATCACCCGCTGGCGCCGCGACCACCAGCCGGGCGGAACCCTGAATGCCGGTAGCGTGTTCAAGAACCCACCCGGTGACCATGCCGGCAGACTGATCGACGCCGCCGGGCTGAAGGGCATGCGCATGGGCGGCGCCGAGGTGAGCGATCGCCATGCCAACTTCTTCGTCGCCCATCCCGGTGCCACCGCGCGCGATGTGTTCCGCCTCGTGACCGAGGTTCGCAGCCGGGTACTCGCCGCGTTCGGCGTCGAACTGGTGCCCGAGATCCGATTCGTGGGCGAGTTCCGATGAACGAGGAGCCGCCTCCGCCGCGGCGACGCTGGCCGGCCCTGGTTGTGTTGGCCGCGGTGGGTGCCGTGATCCTGTTGGCGAACTCGCCGCTTCTCTCGGTGCGTCACATCGAGATCGATGGCGTGGAGCGTTCCGACGCCGCCGCCAGCGTCGCCGCCAGCGGGGTGGGCGAGGGCGCTCTGATGCTGTGGGTCGACACCGGGGCGATCGACGAGGCGGTGCGGGCCGATCCCTGGGTGGCTGACGTGCGGGTCCGGCGGGTATGGCCGGATCGGGTGGTCGTCGAGGTGCTGGAGCGGCGGCCGGTGGCGTGGATCGAGGGTGTGCTCGGGTGGATGGAGGTCGCCGAGGACGGCACCGTGGTCGCCCGGGCGGACGCTCCCGGACCGGGCTTGCTCGAGGCCTCCATGGCCTTTCCGGATCTCGATCCGGGGAATCGTCCGGCCGATCCGACCTGGCACGAGATCGTGGCGATGGCCCTCGTCCTGGAAGGCGACGTCGGCCCGACGATGACCCTGGAGATGCGCGGGTCGGAGATGTGGACGTCGGCCCTCGGTCACGACGTTCGCCTCGGCTTCCCGATCGATCTCGCCGACAAGGCGCGCACGCTGCTCGCTCTGCTCGAAGGAGACATCCCTGCGGGCGCGGTCATCGACGTCACCTCGCCGCGGCGGCCGGCGATCGTGGTCGAAGACCCTTCACCTTGAATCGAGGGTCGCCGATGCGAAACATCATGGCGGGGTCGAGGGTGGGGTATCCTGCTTCACACCGTGGTCGTTCGGCGGCCGTTCCCTACCTACACCCCTGAGGGAATCGACATGGGCGTGAGCAGATGAGCGCGATGAGCGGGGACGGCCTGCAGAGCTACCTAGCCGTGATCAAGGTCGTCGGCGTCGGCGGGGGCGGCGTCAACGCGGTCAACCGCATGATCGAGGCCGGGCTCCGCGGCGTCGAGTTCGTTGGGGTGAACACCGATGCCCAGGCGTTGCTGATGTCCGATGCCGACGTCAAGCTCGACATCGGGCGGGAGCTCACTCGCGGTCTCGGTGCCGGCGCCGATCCCGAGGTGGGCCGGGCCGCCGCCGAGGCGCACCGGGACGACGTCGAAGACGCCCTTCGCGGCTCGGACATGGTCTTCATCACCGCCGGCGAGGGCGGCGGGACCGGCACCGGCGCCGCCCCGATCGTGGCGGAGGTGGCTCGCAGCCTCGGGGCGCTGACCGTGGCCGTCGTCACCCGCCCGTTCGGGTTCGAGGGACGCCGCCGGTCCGTCCAGGCCGAGCAGGGCATCGCCAACCTGCGCGGGGCGGTCGACACCCTGATCGTGATCCCCAACCAGCGCCTGCTCGAGTTTGCCGACCAGAACCTCCCGATCGTCGATGCCTTCAAGCTGGCCGACGAGGTGCTGCTCCATGGGGTGGGTGGCATCACTGATCTCATCACCACCCCCGGCCTGATCAACGTCGACTTCGCAGACGTGAAGTCGGTGATGTGGGGCGCGGGCACCGCGGTGATGGGCATCGGGCGCGCCACCGGCGAGAACCGCGCCGAGCAGGCGGCGACCAAGGCGATCGCCAGCCCCATGCTCGAGTCGTCGATGGAGGGCGCCAGCGGCGTCTTGTTGTCGGTGGCCGGGCCGTCGTCGATGACCCTGCACGAGGTCAACCAGGCGGCGACCAAGATCGCCGAGCATTGCACGCCCGACGCCAACATCATCTTCGGGGCGACCATCGACGACTCGATGGGCTCGGAGATGCGGGTCACGGTGATAGCCGCCGGGTTCGGCGGAGCCGCCACCGCCCGGCCCCGGTTCCAGGCTCCGGCGGCGGAGATCGGCACCTCCAGGGGGCAGCGCCCCCAGCCCGAGCCGGAGCCGGAGGCGAGTCCCTTCGACGACTTGGAGATCCCGGACTTTCTCAGGGGATGATCCGCCCACCCGGATTGCGGGGCGCAGCCTTCGGAGGCGCCGCCGACGGCGATCCGAGGAACGATGCGGCGGGGCGCGCCGACCTCGCCCGGTGGCTGCAGATTCCCACCGAGTGGGCCTGGCTCCACCAGGTGCACGGCACCGAGGTGATTCGGGCTCGGGGGCCGGGGCGGCTGGGCGAGGCCGACGCGGTGTTCACCACCGAAGCGGGGCTTCCGATCGCCGTCGGCACGGCCGACTGCTATCCGGTGATCGTCGAAGGAGATGGCGGTGTCGGCATCGCCCACGCCGGCTGGAGGGGCGTCGTCGGCGGGGTGGTGGACGCCCTGCTGGCAGCGATGCGAGGCGAGGGCATCGAGCCGCGACGCGCCGCGATCGGGCCGGGGATCGCCGCCTGCTGCTTCGAGGTGGGGCCTGAGGTGGCGGCGCGGTTCAGGGGGTTCGGTGCGACCACCACCTGGGGGACGCCGAGTGTCGACCTGGTGGCTGCGGTGACCGCGGACCTGGAAGGGCTCGACGTGTGGGTGGCGGGGGCGTGCACGATGTCGAACGATGGATACCACTCGTACCGGCGCGACGGGACGCGCCGCCGCCAGGTGGCGGTCGCATGGCTACCGGGCTGAGGACGGTGCGCGCCGCCGTAGCCGCGGCGGCGGCACGGGCCGGCCGCGATCCGCGGGGGATCACGCTCGTCGGGGTGAGCAAGTACGCCACCGACGAGGCCGTCCGCGCCGCCTACGACGAGGGGTTGCGCGACTTCGGCGAGAACCGTGCCGAGGAGTTCGTCGCCCGGGCGGCGCTGTTGCCCGGCGACGTCCGCTGGCACTTCGTGGGGACGCTGCAGGGGAACAAGGTCCGCCGGGTGCGGCCGATCACCCACCTCCTCCACTCACTGGATCGGGCGGAGCTCGCCGGGTACTGGATGAAGGGGCCCGGGGCCCCGCCCCCCGCCCTGGTCCAGGTCAACCTCGGGCTCGAACCACAGAAGGGCGGTGTCCCCCCCGGCGACGCCCTCGAGCTGGTGTCGACGGCGATCGGGCTCGGGATCGACGTGCGCGGCCTGATGACGGTGCCTCCCGTCGGCGATTCCGCCGAGGCGTCGCGGCCGTACTTCAACGAATTGCGGCGGTTGCGCGATCAGATCGGCGAGTCGCATCCCGCCGTTGTCGAGTTGTCGATGGGCATGACCGACGATTTCGAGGTGGCCGTGGAGGAGGGTGCCTCGGTATTACGGGTCGGACGGGCTATCTTTGGGCCGTTCCACGACGGGGATTGAGGCCCGCATATGGGTTTGTGGCAGAAGACGCTCTTCTATCTCGGGTTGGTCGATGAGGACGCCCCGATGTACGAGGCCCCATATGCCGACCAGGAGCCAGAGCCCGCCGGGAGGGGGTCGCAGCGCTCGTACGCCCCTGCTGCGGGTGGGCAGCGCCAGATGCAGGGTCAGCCGTCGCGTCAGCGCCAGCCGATGAGGTCGCCGGGCGGCGACCAGGGACCGGCGGTGTCCCCGGCGCTCACCACCGGTGAGCGCATGGCGGCGAACCGCCGTCCCAGCGAGCCGATGCCCCCGCAGCAGAGTGGGGTTCAGGGACGCCGCGTCGAGCCGCCGATGACCGCCCGTCGCCGTCCGGCCGTCGATCGGGCGCTCTCGGAGGCCGGGGTTGTGGTGACCTCGGCCGATCGCCCCTTGGTGCGCACCGTCAGCGACGCCGACCTCGAGTCGGAGGTGATCGTCGCCCGCTCGTACACCGATGCCCAGATCCTCGCGGATCACATCCGGGCGAACATCCCGGTGGTCCTCGATCTGCGCAAGGTCGAGCCGGCGATGGTCCGGCGCCTGGTGGACTTCGCCAGCGGCCTCACGTACGCCCTGGGAGGCTCGATGCGCAAGATCGGTCAGGGTGTCGTGCTGGTGAATCCGGCCAATGTCAACATCAGCCGGGACGAGAAGCGCCGTCTCAAGGAACTCGGTTACTACCAGGCTCCGGAAGAACCCTGATTTGTGAACGTGCTGCGCACGATCGTCCTGGCGTATGCCTACGTCGTGCTCGCACGGGTGATCCTCGAGTGGATTCCGGTGTCCTACGACCACCCCCTAGCCAGGGTGCGCTCGGTGCTGCGCGCCGTGACCGACCCCCTGCTCACCCCGCTGCGGTCGATCATCCCGCCGGTGCGCATGGGCGGCATGGCGCTCGACCTGTCGCCGATGATCCTGATGGTCGTCCTGTTCCTGCTGGCTGGGGCCCTCTGACCGCCCCACTCATCAGGGTGAACGGGTGATGGCGATCTGCATCGGCTCACCGGCGACGTCGACCACCTGGCCGCCGGCTGCGGCGTCGAGCGTCACCGCCAGTACCTCCGCGGCGATCCAGGCGTGGTGCCGGTCGATCGCCTCGGTGAGCGCCGGGGAGGATGAGGACCAGGTCACGGCGATTCGGTCGGACACGTCCAGGCCGGCGTCCTTGCGGAGCCCCTGGATCACCTTGACGGCCTCCCGAGCCAGCGCCTCGATCGCCAGATCCGGGGTGATCTCCGTGTCCAGTGCGACCGAGAGGCGTTCACCCGAAGCGACCGCCACGCCGGGCCGGGGCTCCCTGGTGACGACGACGTCGTGGGCCGCGATCGTCTCACCGGCGACCTCGAGTGATCCGGCGTCGAGCAGCCGGGCCACGGCGGCGTCGTCCAGACCGGCGATCGCCGCGGCGATCGCCGGCATCCGCGGGCCAAAGCGGGGTCCGAGCGTGCGGTAGTTGGGCTTCGCCCCGATCCGGGCAAGGCTCCTCTCGTCGTCGGAGGTGACCACTTCTTTCACATTCAGTTCGTCGGCCACGAGGTCGGCGTGCGCGGCGACCGCGGCGCGCACGGTCGCGTCGTGGCTGACGACGGTGAGCCTGGTGAGCGGCTGGCGGATGCGGATCGATTCGGCTACCCGGAGGCTGCGCCCTACCGAGACCACCTCGCGGATCGCTCGCATCGCCTCCTCGAGAGCGGGGTCGATGAGGCTCTGGTCCGCCTCGGGATAGTCCTCGTGGTGGACGCTCAGCGGTCCGTCGGCGGGATCGGACCGGCGATCGACGACGAGGTCCTGGTACATGGCCTCGGTGATGAAAGGGAGGACCGGCGCCATCAGCTCGGCGAAGGTCACCAGCACCTCGTAGAGGGTGGCGAACCCGGACATGCTGTCGGGGTCGCGGCGCGCCGGAGCCCCGCCGCGCCCCGTCCAGAACCGGCGTCGCGACCGGCGGATGTACCAGTTGGTGAGGTCGCCGACGAAGCCGATGAGCGGGGGGATCACGTTGTAGAGGTAGTAGCCCTCCATCTCTGCGTTCACTCGGCGGATCAGGCTCTGCAACACCGAGAGTATCCAGCGGTCGATCTCGGGCCGGTCGGAGGGCGCCGGGGCGGCGGCGAGGTCCTCGACCGTCAGTCCCTCTGCGGCGGCGTACGTGGTGAAGAAGGAGTAGGCGTTCCAATAGGGGAGCATCACGGTGCGCACGACCTCACGGACCCCCCGCTCGGAGAACCGCAGCGGCTCGGCGCGGACCACCGGGGAGTTGATCAGGTAGGCGCGTAGCGCGTCCGCCCCCGTGGCCTCGATCAGATGGAAGGGGTCGGGATAGTTCTTCAGCGACTTGGACATCTTTCGCCCATCCTCGGCGAGGATGAGGCCGTTGACGACGCAGTTGCGGAAGGGGGCCCGGTCGAACAGGGCCGTGGCGTGGACCAGGAGGGTGTAGAACCATCCCCGGGTCTGGTCGAGGCCCTCGGCGATGTAGTGGGCGGGGAACCCGCGCTCGAAACGCTCCTTGTTCTGGAATGGATAGTGACTCTGCCCGTAGGGCATGGCGCCTGACTCGAACCAGACGTCGAGCACCTCCGGAACGCGCCGCATCGTGCCGTGGCACTCATCGCACGGGAAGGTGATCTCATCGACGACGTGCTTGTGGATGTCGGCCGGGCGGGTCCCCGATCTGGCCTCGAGGTCGTCGAGGCTGCCGATGCAGACCGCGTGGTCGGCGGCGTCGCACTCCCACACAGGGATGCACGAGCCCCAGAATCGATTGCGGCTCACGGCCCAGTCGCGTGCCTGGGCGACCCAGTTGCCGAACCTCCCGGTCCCGACGTGGTCCGGAACCCAGTGGATGGTCTCGTTCAACTCGGCCATGCGTTCTCGGATCCGCTCGACCGCCACGAACCACGTGGGGATCGCCTTGTAGATGATCGGTGTGTCGGTGCGCCAGCAGAACGGATAGGAGTGGACGATGCGCTCGCTCCGGGCGAGGGCGCCCCGCTCCTGGAGGAGGCGCACGATCGGAGCGTCGGCGTCCTTGACGTTCATCCCGGCGAACTCGGTGACCTCGGCGGTGAATCGCCCCTCCTCGTCTACCGGGTCGACCAGGAGCTCTCCGAGGCCGGCCTCGGCGAAGGCGATGAAGTCGTCCTCCCCGTGGGCCGGAGACGTGTGCACCAGGCCGGTGCCGTCATCGGTCGACACGTTCGGGCCGGGGATCACCACGAACGCCCCGCGGGCGGCCAGGCCGGTGAAGTAGGGCATGGCGGGGGCGTAGCGGGTGCCGACCAGGCCGGCGCCGGTGGTCTCCCCCGAAACCTCGGCCCCGGCGGGCCAGTACGAGGCGACGCGATCGGCCGCCACCCAGTACGGGCCGGGCCGATCGCCGAGCGGTGTGGTCACTCGCACGTAACGGATGCCCGTACCGACCTGCACGCCGAGATTGGAGGGCACCGTCCACGGGGTCGTCGTCCAGACGAGGAGGATGTCGCCGGGCGAGACCGGCGCCGGCCCTTCGGTCACCTCGAGACGCAGCGTGATCGACGGGTCCTCGACATCGCGGTACCCGCCCAGATTGACCTCGAAATTCGACAGCGGGGTGGCCGCCCCGAACGAGTAGGGGAGCACCTTGAAGGCCTTGTACACCAGGCCCTCGTCCCACAGACGCTTGAACACCCACCACACGGACTCCATGAAGTCCAGATCCATCGTCTTGTAGTCGTCGACGAAGTCCACCCAGCGTCCGATGCGCCGGGTGATCGCCTCCCATGCCTCGGTGTTGGTCATGACCCGTGTGCGGCATGCCTCGTTGAACTCCGCCACGCCGTACCGGAGGATGTCACGCGGGCCCGACAGCCCCAGCTCCTGCTGCACCTCGAGCTCGATGGGCAGGCCGTGGGTGTCCCAACCGAAGCGGCGTTCGACCCGATGCCCCCGCATCGTCCAATAGCGGGGGACGATGTCCTTGAGCACCCCCGCCAGCAGGTTGCCGTAGTGGGGCGTGCCGGTAGGGAACGGGGGGCCGTCGTAGAACGTGAACTCACCCTCGGCGGGGCGATCCGACACCGAGCGGGCGAAGGCGTCGATCCGATCCCACAGGTCGAGGATCCGGTGTTCCTGTTCCGGGAAGGAGACCTCGTGGGAGACCTGCGCGAACGGTCTGGGGCTCATCGTCGTCGTCCTCGGTCGGCGTGTCCTGCCGCCGGGACGAGCCAGGGGCCCGCGGTACCACCCGGCTTGCCGCCCCGCGGGGCGACCGCTCGTGGGCCCCGTATCGGAGGGCTGCCGGCGGGTTCTACCCGGGCTGGGCCCGCTCTTCCCGCGGCTCGGAGGTGATGTCCCGTCCGGGCGTGAACACCGGCCTCGCACCATCGCCGGTTCGCTGGGTTCCGTGTCCGCTCGGGCGCGTCCTCGTCGTGCGCCGTGGCGGCGGAAGATACCAGGTAGCGGGAGCGGAGACCCGGCACCGACCCTGCTGTCGGGTTGGGGGACCTATCGTCGGCGCATGCTGCGGGAGCATCGTGAGGGCGTCGTGGTGGACGTGTGGGTGGTGCCGGGCTCGAGCCGGGATCTCGTCGGCGGGGACCACGACGGAGCCCTCCGGGTCCGGACCACCGCCCCCGCCGCAGGCGGGGAGGCGAATCGGGCCGTGGAGCACCTGGTCGCCACGGCCGTCGGCGGCCGCCGCGGCCGGATCGTCGCCGGGCACGGCTCACGGCGCAAGCAGGTGTTGGTGGTCGGGCGGAGTGTCGGCCAGGCCGCGGCGGCACTTGCCGGGAATCCCCTCGGGCGGAGATGAGTTGCACGCCCGGTGATGGCCCCGGGCCGTTGCCCCCGAGCTACCGGCCCGTGGTATCGTCCCGCTCCGCCGAGGAGGCAGGCAATGGCACGCGATCTCGCCGCATCGACGCTCGACCGTTTCCGCAAGCGACTCGAAGAAGAGCACTCGCGCCTCCTCGGGATCGTTCGGGACATCGAGGTGCAGCGGGAAGAGGTGCGGCTCACCGAGACTTCCTCCGACCGCAGCCCCGACCCCAACACCGCCGAGGGAGGCTCGCTCGCCTTCGAGATGGAGAAGGAGCTTTCCCTCTGGCAGAACACCCAGGACATCCTCGCCAAGGTGCAGGAGTCCCTTGCCCGGATAGAAGAGGGGAACTACGGGAGGTGCGACGAGTGCGGCGGGTCTATCCCAGTCGCCCGCCTCGAGGCGCTTCCGTACACCAAGCTGTGCGTGGACTGCGCCGCGGCCCGCCGCTGAGCTCACGGGCGGCAGCGCTCGGGGCCGCCGGGGCGGTGATCCTGGCCGATCAGCTCACGAAGTGGTGGGCGGTCTCCTCGCTGCGGGTGCATCCCATCTCCCTGTTCGGAGACGTCCTCGAGTTCCACTACGTGACCAACCCCGGCGCGGCGTTCTCGATACTCCAGGGGGCGGGCTCGCTCATCGCTCTCGTGGCGATCGCTCTGGCGGTCTTCATCTTCGTGGTGGTACGCAAGGTGGAGCATCGTGCGGAGGCGCTCGCCCTCGGACTGGTGCTCGGTGGGGCGCTCGGGAACGTGATCGATCGGGTGTTCCGCGGGCCGGGGCTGGCCGACGGGCGGGTGGTCGACTGGATCGACTTCTCGTTCTTCCCGGCGTTCAACGTTGCCGACGCCGCCATCACCATCGGGGCGGCGCTGGCGCTGCTGGTTGCCTTCCAGCGCGAATGAGGGCCGTCGTCCCCCCCGATCTCGATGGTGAGCGACTCGATCGCATCGTGGCCCGCCTCGGCGGCGTCAGCCGCGCGGTGGCGAGGCGCATGGTCGAGGAGGTGGCGGCCACGGTGGACGGCAGCCCCGCTGGTGTGAGCACGAAGGTGCCGGCGGGGAGCTGAACAACGACATATCCCGTGTGGTTGGCTATGCCTCGATCGGGTTCTTTGGCGAGAGGCGGGGCGAACTTTTAAATAAGGCGGAGCAGAAGCGATTATTGCAGATAGCAAAGGCCTCGGTGGAGGGGATAGTTAAGAACGGCAAGGTCCCCGCTTTCAAAGAGCCATCGAAGATGTTGAACGAAAACCTCGGCGCCTTCGTTACACTAAGAGAGAACGGCGAGCTTCGAGGATGTATCGGCCGCTTCACGCCGACCGATATCCCACTCTATCAGGTTGTTATCGGCATGGCCGCCGCCGCGGCGACCGAGGACATGAGGTTCACCCCTGTCACAAGAGAGGAACTCGGGCGCATTAAATATGAGGTTTCTGTCCTTAGTCAGCTGAAGCCAATAAACGACTGGCAAAAAAGTCGCCTCGGCAACGACGGCGTGAGGCTCGTCAAATATGGTAGGGGCGGCGTCTTTCTCCCGCAGGTCGCTACCGAGACCGGATGGGATATGGATGAATTTTTAGGCCAGTTATGTTCCCAAAAGGCGGGCCTTCCAAGAGAGTGCTACAAGGAGCCCGAAACAAAACTCTTCACCTTCACCGCGCAGGTCTTTGGCTTATAATTTATAATTATAAGCATCATCACAAACAATAATTTCACATTATGCTTATTCTGAGGTATAGTCTGCCATGTAGTTAGGGAC
>JAZDHM010000144.1:0-3011 GCA_043805935.1 Actinomycetota bacterium | reverse complement strand
GCTCGAAGTACATCCGGACGAGGTCGGCGATCGCCTCCTCGTCCTCGATGAGCACGACCGTCCCGCGGCTGGTGGTCACAGGTCACCTCTGCGGCAGAGGGTACGCGAGGAGGTTCGCCCGGGAATCCCGGTTCGGCGTGTCGCCGTGCAGAAGCGTGATGGGAGCTGCCACCTCTCGCGCATCCTCTGAATGTGCCGACGCCTTGTTCGAAGACTGTTAGGTGACGGGCGGCCGGGTGATCTCGCCGATCACCGCGGCGGCCTCACCAGCACTCCAGCGTACGGTGACCCGGTCGCCGGGCATGGCTTCTCGCCGGACCAGCGCCAGGGCCTGTGCCCCTTCGGCGACGGCGGCCACGGTCCCCAGGGTCCCCACGGTTGCCTCCCCCGCCACCACCGCCGCCCCACCCGGTGGCACCTCCCCCACGATCGTCACCCTGCGCAACGTCCGGTTGACGTGTCCGCGGGTGTCGATGCGGGCCACCAGTTCCTGGCCGAGGTAGCAGCCCTTGGTGAACGACACCGCCTCGGAGACCAGGCCGGTCTCCTGGGGAATGGTGTCCTCGTCCACGTCTACTCCGAACACCGGCTCCCCCGCCAGCACCCGCCGAAGGGCAATCTCCGCGACGGTGAGGTCGGGACCCCCGGGCAGCGGCGTCCCGACGAGCAACCCGTCGGGGGCGTGTCCGGGCGGCAGGTCGACACGGAGGGACGCCGGGTCGCCCGACCATCCTCCCGCAACCGCCTCGGCCTCCGAGCGTCCCCACACCGAGTCGCCCACGCCCTCGGCGAGGGTGACGGCGGCGTCGACGCGGAACCGGAACCGTTCCAGATCGGCCGCCACCCCGCCACCGGTCCCCGCCCAAGTGGCCAGGCCGACACGGTCCTCGCCGCGCAGCACCCACAGGATCGCCCGCAGCTTCCCCTTGGGCTCCAGGAGCAGCGATCGGCGCACCTCCCCCGGCCGCATCGCGGCGACGTCCTGGCTGAGCTGCCCATCGGCGAAGGACACCCCATCGGCGCCTTCGATCCACACCAGGTCATGGGTGCCGACGGCTGAACGGATCGACGACCGGTCAGACATGGCCGGCCGCGGCGATGGCGGCGAGCACCGCCGCCGCCTTCTCGCCGCATTCCTCGTATTCACGCTGCGGCCGGCTGTCGGCCACGACCCCTGCCCCGGCTTGCACCCATGCCTTCCCGTTCGCGGCCACCATCGTGCGCAAGGCGATGGCGGTGTCGAGGTTGCCGGAGAAGTCCACGTAGCCGACGGCCCCGGCGTACGGCCCGCGCGCCACCGGTTCCAGTGAGTCGATGATCTGCATCGCCCGCACTTTCGGCGCCCCGGTCACCGTCCCGTGCGGGAAGGTGGCGCGCAGCACGTCTACCGGCCCGACGCCGGGGCGCAGCGTCCCGGACACACCGGACACGATGTGCATCACGTGGGAGTAGCGCTCGATCACCATGAGGTCGTCCACCGACACCGACCCGTACTCGCACACCCTGCCGAGGTCGTTGCGGGCCAGATCGACCAGCATGACGTGCTCGGCGCGTTCCTTCGGGTCGGCGAGCAGCTCTTCGGCGAGAGCGGAGTCCTCGGCGGGATCGTTCCCCCGCCGCCGGGTGCCGGCGATCGGCCGGCTGTACACCCGCCCCTCCCGTGCCCGCACCATCAGTTCGGGCGACGACCCGGCGATCGCCAGCCCCGGGTGCCGGAGGAAGAACATGTAGGGCGACGGATTGAGCAGCCGCAGGGCCCGGTACACCGCGAAAGGGTCGGCGGTGAAGTCGACCTCGAACCGGATCGATGGGACGACCTGGAACGCGTCCCCGGCGGTGATGTGCCCGACGACGCGCTCCACCACCACCCGGTACTCCTCCGCCGACATCGTCGCCGACGACCACGGGGCTTCCGCGAAGGACGGCACGGGCAGGGCTGGGCGGCTCCTCGGAGCCTCCAAGGCGGCGGCGGCCGCCTCCAGCCGGCCGACCGCGTCGTCGTACGAGCGGCCGGGATCATCGCCGATGATGACGTTGCGGATGAGGTGGATCTGTTGGGCGAACCGGTCGAACGCCCCCAGGGTCCCCACCGCCTGCCAGAGCATCTCGGGCAGCGCCCGGTCATCCGGAGGCCGGGCCGGTAGGCGCTCGACGTACCGCACGGTGTCGTAGCCGAGGTAGCCGACCAGGCCGGTGTGGAGCGGTGGGAGCCCGGGCAGGATCGGCGGCGAGAACGAACCGACCACCGCTTCGAGCCGAGCGAGCGGATCTCCCTCCCCGGTGTCGATGTCGGCACCCGACACGGCTACCTCACCGTCCCGGGCAGACAAGATGAAGAGCGGGTCCCATCCCAGGAAGGACCACCTGCCCCATCGGTCCCCACCCTCGACCGACTCGAGCAGGAACGCCGGCCCGTCCCCGGTCAGAGCCTCGAAGGCCCCCACCGGGGTCTCCCGGTCGCCGAGCACCACGGTCGACACCGGGATCAGGTCGTGATGGGTGGCAAGGTCGAGGAACTCGTCACGGGAGGGGCGGAGGTTCATCGGGCGGGAGGGTACCGAGAGACCAGTCGTGAGTTGTGAGTCGCGGGCAAGGGCCCGGTCCTACTGATGACTGAGGACTGAAGACTGAAGACTGAAGACTCCTCACACGTTCCACAGCCAGTCGGGCAGCACCCGCTGGAACCACAGGTTCAGGTCGGTGAGATGCCCGCTGACCATCAGCACCCCGAATCCGGCGAGGAGGAGGCCGGAGGCCGCCGAGATCTGGACGAAGTGCCGTTTCACCCATCCGAACGCCCCATACGCCTTGGTCACGCCGATCCCGGCGAGGACGAACGGGATGCCCAGGCCGAGGGAGTACACGAATAGCAGAAACATGCCCTGCTTCACGGTCGCTCCGGTGGCCGCCACGCTGAGGATCGCCCCCAGGGTCGGGCCGATGCAGGGCGTCCACCCGAACCCGAAGGCGGCTCCCATCACCGGCGGGGCGAACACTCCCAGGCGCGACGG
>JAZDHM010000143.1:0-13257 GCA_043805935.1 Actinomycetota bacterium | reverse complement strand
CTACGGGTCGTACGCGTGGGCGCTGTGGGGCCTCGGGGCATTCATCATCGGCGGTGTGGCCTGGCTCGTCGCCGACCACCTGGCCGCCAGGCGGTAGGCGCTCAGAGCATCAGCTCGGCAAGGGTGCGCAGGGTGGTCAGGTCCTGCACCCACACGCCGAGCGTGGTGACCCCCGACTCCTCCCAGACCGCCAGCTTGTCGCGCAGCTGCTCCCTCGTGCCGAGGAGGGCGACCTCGTCGATGAGCGCGTCGGGCAGGGCAGCCATCGCCTCCTCCCGCTTCCCGCGCAAGTACAGCTCCTGCACCGCGGTGGCGGCCTCCTCGTACCCGTAGCGGCACACCAGGTCGAAGTAGAAGTTCCTCCCCTTGGCCCCCATCCCCCCCACGTACAGGGCCAGCGCCGGGCGCACTCCCCAGCGAGCTTGGTCCAGGTCGTCGCTGACCACCGCCGGGACCGACGGGACGACATCGAACCGCCGACGCTTCTCCGGGTCAAGGGAGGCGGTGAACCCCGCCTCCAGCGAGGGCTCGAACACCTCGCGCCCCCGATACGGCGAGTACCAGAAGGGGAGCCAGCCGTCGGCGATCTCGGCGGCGAGGGCTACGTTCTTCGGCCCGATGGCCGCCAGGTAGATCGGGATCTGATGGGTGGGGTGCACGGTGAGCCGCAGGGTCTTGCCCAGCCCGGTGGCACCGGGGCCGTCGTAGGGGATGCGATGCGCCTCGCCCTCGAACCGCAGCCGGGCATCACGGGAGAGGATACGGCGGACGATGTCGACGTACTCTCGGGTCACGACGAGGGGCTTCCCGTAGGGGCGGCCGTGCCACCCTTCGACCACCTGAGGGCCCGACATGCCGAGGCCGAGGACGAAGCGTCCCCCCGACAGCTCCGACAGGGTCACCGCGGTCATGGCGGTCATGGCCGGCGTGCGGGCGGGCATCTGCATGATGGCGCTGCCCAGCCGGATCCGGGTAGTGAGGGCGCCGTACCAGGCGAGCATCGACACCGCATCGCTGCCGTAGGCCTCCGCCACCCACACGGAGTCGTATCCCAGCCGGTCGGCCTCGAGCACCAGGTCGAGCCGCGGTTCGACGGTGGTGCCGGCATAGCCGACGTTCAGGCCTAGTTTCACCCTCGCATCCTGCGAGTCGGTGGCCGGTGGGTCAAGCCGAGACCGATATCATCAGATGACCGTGACCAGAGTCGGACGGAACCTATCGGTGATCCCGGCAGTTCCCGTCGCCGCCGCGGCGGTGGTCGCGGCCCAAGTTCTGCGCGCCGCCCACCGCAGCGATCTGCCGTCGTTCCTCAACCAGGAGCCGTCGGGAACGTTCGGCGATCCCGGTGCCCCGACGTTGCGGATCGTGGCGCTCGGCGACTCCTCGATCACCGCACCGGGCGTTGAGGTCCTCGACAACGCATGGATTCGCAGGGTGGCCCGGGCACTCGCCCAGGACCGCCACGTCGAGTTGATCAGCGTTGCCGTCGGCGGGGCGAAGGCACGCGATGTGATCGAAGGCCAGCTGGCCGAGGCGATCCGGCTGCGCCCCGACGTCGCCCTGGTGTCGGTCGGCGCCAACGACGCCTTGCGCGGCGTCTCTCCAAGGCGCTACCGGACGGCGTTGCGTGCCATCATCGACCGGCTCGAGGACACCGGCGCCGCGGTCGTGCTGTACGGGATGGGCGACATGGGGTGTATTCCGCGCCTCCCGTCCATGCTCCGATCCTGGGCGACCCGGCGGTCCGACGTGTTCGACCGAGTCGCCCGCCGGGTGGCCGCCGATTCGCGACGCACCGTCAAGGTCCACACCCAGGGGCGGGTGCGGACCGCCTTTCGGGACCCGGCCCTGTTCGCCGGGGACCTGTTTCACGCCAACGACGCCGGTCACGAGGTGTTCGCCGAGGCGGCGCTGCCCGCGTTCGAGGCGGCGATCGCCCTCGCCAAGTCGTCGCGTGACCGCTGAACCATCGCGGTTCGGAGACGACCGGAGGGCTACGTGCGCGCCTTGGTGACATCGCGGTGATACCGGACCTCGTCGTCGCCGAATTTCCTTGGGCCGCTCTCGCACCGATCCTCGTGCTCGCCGTCGCCTTCGACGCCTACTGCCTGGTGGACGCGGCGCGCTCCGAGGTTCAGATACTGCCGAGATGGGCGTGGATCCTGGTCATCCTGCTCGTCAATCCGCTCGGGGGCATCGCCTACCTCCTCATGGGGCGAATCCCGCGGTGACCACGGCCGTTCGCACGGCGGGGTTGCGCAAGGTCTACGGATCGACCGTCGCCCTCGACGACGTCTCGCTGGAGGTCGCCGAGGGGAGCGTGTACGGCCTCGTCGGCCCCAACGGCGCCGGCAAGAGCACGCTCTTGGGAATCCTCGCCGGCCTTCGCCGGACGACGAGCGGTGCGGTCGAGATCACGACGCCGCGCCGGAGGATCGCGGCGATGGCCGACACGCCCCGATTCGACCCGTGGCTGACCGCCCGGGAGGTGGTGGATCTGGCCAGGACCCTCACCTCCCCCGAGGTGCCGGGGACCGCGGTCGACGACGCACTCGCCGAGGCCGGCCTCTCGGCCGTCGCCGACCGGCGCGTCGGAGGCTTCTCCCGGGGGATGCTGCAGCGGCTGGGGATCGCCGCGGCCATCGTGTCCGGGCCGGATCTGCTCATGCTCGACGAGCCGTGCTCCGCCCTGGATCCCCTCGGCCGTCACGAGGTGCTGGAGCTCGTGGGACGCCTCGGTCGCCGCAGCACCGTCTTGTTCTCCAGCCACATCCTCACCGACGTGCAGCGTGTCTGCGACACGGTCGGCGTGCTGCGTGAAGGCCGCCTCGTCTACCAGGGTCCGATCGATCTGCTCCTCGGCCGTCGGGTCAAGCCGGTCTATCTCATCCGGCTCCGCTCGGCCGCTCAACCGGTGATCGATGCCCTGCGCGCCGCGGCGTGGGTCCTTCGCGTGAGCGAGGCAGGCCGTGACGAGGTCAAGGTCGAGGTGGCGTCGGCCGCCGAGGCGGAGGCAGGGCTCGTGCCGATCCTCGCCGCCGTAGGAGCGCGCGTGGTGAGCATCGAGCCGGTGGCCGCCGACCTGGAGTCCGTGTTCCTGGAGATCACGTCATGAGCATCTGGCGGCTCGAGTGGCTGCGCCTGTTCCGGACCAGGCGATGGATCGGCCTGGCTGCGGCCTACGTCCTGTTCGGCTTCCTCGGACCGATCCTCACCAGGTACCAGGAGGCGATCTTCCGGCGCGTCGGCGGTGGCATCACCGTGATCGTGCCTCCGCCTTCGGCCGGCCAGGCGATCGGGTCGTACGTCGACAACGCCGGCCAGATCGGGCTACTGGTGGCCATCGTCGTGGCGGCCGGCTCGCTTGGATTCGACGCCCACCCGGAATGGGCGGCGTTCCTGCGGACTCGCGTCTCCGGCATGGGCTCACTCGTCATGCCCAAGTTCACCGTGAACGTCATCGCCGTTGCCGCGGCCTTCATGCTGGGGATGCTGGCGGCGTGGTACGAGACGGTGGTCCTGATCGGAAACGTCGATCCGCCCGCTCTCCTTGCTGGGATCGCCTACGGGTGGATCTACCTCGCCTTCAGCGTGGCGGTGGTGGCGCTGTGCGCCGGCCTCGCCCGCAGCGTGGTGGGCGTCGTGGCGATCGCTCTGAGCGTCCTCATCGGCCTCCCGATCCTCGGCCAGGTCGGCGTCCTGACCTCGTGGCTGCCGAGTGCGTTGGTGGGAGCACCGGTGAGGCTGGTCGAAGGCGCTTCGGCGTCCTCGTTCCTGCGGGCGGCGGGGGTTGGCACCGTGGCGACGGTCGCCGCTCTGTGGGCGGCCGGGCGGCTGTTGGCGCGCCGGGAGATCTGAGCCGCCTGGCGGAATGCGCCGCCGATCAGCGGCGGGCGCCCTGCACCACGATGTCGCCCGACACGGTCTTGAGGGTGAGCCGTCCGGTGCCGCCGTCGCCTCCCGACCCCACCGGAAAGTCGGTGCGCACGTCGCCCGAGAGGGTCTGGAACGACACCTCGAGCCGCCGTCCGGGGACGACGCCCACGGTCACGTCGCCCGACAGGCTCTTGACGTCGAGCCACGACCCGTCGAAGCGGGCCACGGTCACGTCGCCCGATGCCGACTTGACGATGATGTCGCCGGTGCCATCGCCGATGTGGATGTCGCCGGACGCCGCCTTGACCGAAGCGCCGCCGACGACCGCGTCGGCGCGGATGTCGCCCGAAGCGGCGGCAACGTCGAGCCGCCCGGCCACCCGGCCGAGGCGGACGTCACCGGATGCCGAGTGGATGGTGGCGTCGGCGAGCACGTCGCCCGCGGTGACGTCCCCTGAGGCGCTCTCGGCATGGAGCATGGCGAGGGTTGTGGTCGCGTTCAGGTCGGCAGACGCGAGCCGTGCCCGGATCTCACCCGGCTTGCCGATGCGAATCGTCAGGTCGACCGACGACCAGCGGATCGGTGACGACCGCTCCGGCTCGATGACCAGTTCGTCGCCGCGCATCTCGATGATGAACCGCCGAAGCGTGGCCTCGCGCCCGTCGAGGACGACCGACACCTCCCCGGAGCGCCCCTCGACGATGCGGGCGCCCCCGAGGGGAAGCCGGAACGACACCCGCGGGGTGCCGGTGACGGGGAAGTGCTCTTCTCTCACGTGTCGATCGTCCCCGTGACGCTGCGGGACCGGCGACGCCCACCTTCGCCCGCCCGTGTGGATAGGGTCTTGAGGAGCCAGGTGTTGAGCGACTCGCCCCGCTCCTCTGCCGCGGTCTCGACCAGCTCCTTGAGCGTCGGCGGGAGCCGCAGGGTGATCCGGGCATCGAGCGACTCACTCCCCTGCGCCGACTCTCCCGCCTCGATCTGGCGGACCCGCAGCGCCGGCTCGCCCGAGGCCAGCACCACGTCGACCTCATAGGCCGGGAGTTGTGACGCCACCTCGGCGGCGGCCTGCTCCGCCAGGTCGTAGGCCAGCTGGCGGACCGCCGGCTCGAGCGCCGACAACAGCGCCCGGGCGGCGGCCTCGACGTCGGGGTCACCCCCGGTGACGAGCACCTGGTTCTCGACCGCCCCGGCGAGCCGGGCCATCGCCATCGTGGTGTCCATCCGAACCTCCCCGGTCACCGGGCCACCGCCAGGGCGGCCGTCCTGCTCATGCTGCTCGTGTCTTGACCCTGCTTCCGACGCCGAAGCAGCGGCCGAATCCTTCGATCCCGGTCCGCCTGCATCGACCGGTACAAGGCCAGCACCGTCTCGGTCGAGTACCACATTACCGCCCCTCCTGTCATCTCGGTGTCTATCTGACATCGTGATGATGTCATAGTGATGTCAGATTGTCAAGGGGGAATCGAGAGGACACCCGACACCCGACGCCCGACACCCGATGGGTCTTTGCGGGCGACCGGTGACGGGCGACGGGTGCCACCGGCAGGTATTGCGGCGCGCCCCGGCACCTCTACACTCTCCCCCGCACTCCGGGGAGCTCCTGTGAGCTGAGAGGGCGGCCCGCCGGGCCGCCGACCCGAAGAACCTGAACTGGGTAATGCCAGCGGAGGGAGACGTGGACGGACTCTGCTTGATCCTCGCCGGGGGCGACCCCGCGCTGCTCCCCGACCGCATCCCCGAGCCCATCGCGCTGGTGATCGCCGCCGACTCCGGGGTGCATCTGGCGACCCGCCTCGGGCTGGCGGTCGACCTGATCGTCGGCGACCTCGACTCCGCCAGGCCGGAGGCGGTCGACCGGGCGGAACGGGACGGGGCGGTCGTCGAGCGCCACCCCACCGACAAGGACGCCACCGACCTGGAGCTCGCCCTGGACGCAGCCGTGACCAGGGGCGCTCGCAAGGCGATCGTCGTCGGAGGAACGTCGCTCGACCGGATCGATCATCTCCTCGCCAACGCCGCCCTCATCGCCGCCCCGCGGTTCGCCGGACTGGAGGTCGAGTGGTGGCTCGGAGCCTCCAAGGTCAGGGCCGCCCGCGGCACCCTCGCCCTCGGAGGCGCCGCAGGCGACCTCGTCTCGATCATCCCGACCGGCGGCGACGCCGAGATCAGCACGGCCGGGCTTCGTTGGCCGCTCGAGGGGGCGCTCCTCTCGCAGGGAACCACTCGCGGGGTCAGCAACGAGATGATCGGCACCACCGCCACCATCTCCGTCACCGCAGGCACCGCACTCGTCGTCCACACCAGGAGGCAACCATGAGACGCGTCGGAGCCGCCCTCGCCCTCGTCCTCGCGGCGTCGGGATGCTCCCATCAGGTCGAGGACACCGTCACGGTGGTCGCCCACGACTTCTTCGCCGTCTCCCAGGACGTGCTAGACCAGTTCACCGCCGACACCGGCATCACCGTGACGATCCTGCGCGGCGGGGACGCCGGGATCGTGGTGAACCAGGCCGTGCTGACCGCCGGCAACCCGGTGGGCGACGTCCTGTTCGGCGTCGACACCACGCTCCTGTCGCGAGCCGTCGATGCCGGGGTGTTCGCTCCCTACACCAGCACCCGCCTCGCCCAGGTGCCGGCCGAGTACCGGGGGGGCACTTCGGTCACGCCGATCGACGTCGGGGACGTGTGCCTCAACTACGACCCGGCCGCCTTCGGCGCCGACCTGCCGGTTCCGGCCACGCTGGCCGACCTCACGGATCCTCGCTACGCCGGGATGCTCGTGGTCGAAGACCCCTCGATCTCGTCGCCGGGGCTGGCCTTCCTCCTCTCGACCATCGCCGAGTTCGGCGAGGACGGTCCCTATACCTGGCGTGACTACTGGGCCGACCTGCGCGCCAACGGCGTGGTGGTCGCCCCCGACTGGGGCACGGCCTACTACGGGCGCTTCTCCGGAGCGGGAGGCGACCTCCCCATCGTCGTCTCCTACTCGACCTCCCCCGACGCCGAGGTGGCGTTCGCCGATCCGCCGATCGACGCCCCGACCACGGCGATCATCACCGACGGGTGCTTCCGCCAGGTCGAGTACGCCGGTGTGCTCAGGGGCGCCGCCCATCCGGCGGCCGCCCGCGCCTTCATCGACTTCATGCTCGGCCTCCCGTTCCAGGAGGACGTGCCCGGCCAGATGTTCGTGTACCCGATTCGGCCCGACGCCGCCCTCCCCGACTGGTTCGGGGCGCCCCCGGTGACGCCCAACCGGCTCGACCCCGACGTGATCGAGGCGAACCGGGACCGCTGGGTGGCGGAGTGGTCCGACGTGGTCCTGCGGTGACCCGCCGGACCGCCACCATGCTCGCCGCCGTCCCGGTGGCCTTCCTGGCGGCCTTCTTCGTGTGGCCCGTCGTCTCGATCCTGGCCACCGGGCTGAGCGAGGGCGGATTCGGGGCGGTGGCCCGCGTCGTCGGCGACGGGCACCTCCTCGGGGTCGTGTGGTTCACCGTGTGGCAGGCGGCGGCATCGACCGCCCTCACGATCGCGATCGCCCTCCCCGCCACCTGGGTGATCGCCAGGCTGGACATCCCCGGACGGTCGGCGATCCGGGCGGCCACCACCGTTCCGTTCGTCCTGCCCACCGTGGTGGTGGCTACCGCCTTCCTCGCACTGGTGGGTCCGAGCGGCATCCTCGGCGTCGACCTGCAGGGGACGGTGTGGATCGTGCTCGCCGCCCACGTGTTCTTCAATCTCGCCGTCGTGGTGCGCCTGGTCGGCGGAGTGTGGGCGCACCTCGACCCCCGGCTCGAGGATGCCGCACGATCCCTCGGCGACCCGCCGTGGCGGGTGTTTCGCAGGGTGACCCTCCCTCTGCTCGGACCGGCACTGGCCGCAGCCGCCTCGATCGTCTTCCTGTTCTCGCTCACCTCCTTCGGGACGGTCCTCATCCTCGGAGCCCCACGGCTGGCCACCGTCGAGGTGGAGATCTACCGCCGGTCGGCGCTCCTGCTCGATCTCCCGGCGGCGGCGGTCCTGGCCATCCTCCAGATGATCGGCGTGATCGGCGCCCTCGCTGCATACGCCCGCTACCAGGAGCGTCACAGCGTCGAGCAGGTCCTCCGCCCGGCCACCGAGACGGTGCGGCGGCCTCGCTCACGCCGCGAACGGACCCTCGTCGCCGGCATCCTGGCGGTGACCGGGGTGATCGTCCTCGGCCCGCTGCTCGTGCTGGTGTGGCGATCCCTCACCGTCGCCGGAGGCTTCGGCGTCGGGGCGTACCGGGCGCTGGCCGACACCCAGGTGGTCTCCGCCGGCGCCGCCGCCGGCAACTCGGTGGCCTTCGCCACCGCGGCCATGCTGATCGCCCTCGGCGTCGGCATGCCGGCCGCGGTGCTGGTGGCGGCGCGACGCGGCCGGCTGTCGCGATGGTTCGACACGCTGCTCATGCTGCCGCTGGGCACCTCGGCGGTGACCATCGGTTTCGGTTTCCTGGTGGCGCTCGATCAGCCGATCGACCTGCGCGCCTCGATCGTCCTCGTCCCCATCGCCCATGCCTTGGTCGCCGCCCCGTTCGTGTTCCGTTCGGCACTCCCGGTGCTGCGCACCATCCGGGGAAGCCTCCGGGAGGCGGCGGCCACTCTCGGGGCGGGGCCCGGCCGGGTGTGGCGCGAGATCGACCTGCCGATCGTCGCCCGGGTCGCCACGGTTGGGGCCGCTTTCGCGTTCGCGGTGTCCCTCGGCGAGTTCGGGGCGACCCTGTTCCTGGCCCGCCCGGGAAGCCCCACCATCCCGATCGCCATCTACCGGTTCCTCGGACGGCCCGGCGACCTCAACCTGGGCCGTGCCACCGCTCTCAGCGTCGTGCTGATGGCGCTGACCGCGGCGGCGGTCGCCCTGGTCGAACGGGTGCGGCCCCCCGGGCCGGCAGTGTTCTGATGCTCGAGGTGCGCCAGGTGGCGGTCCGCTTCGGCGACCTCGCCGTGCTCGGCGGGGTCGACCTCACCGTCGGAGACGGGGAGATCGTCGCCCTGCTCGGCGCCAGCGGGTCGGGCAAGACCACCCTGCTGCGGGTCGTCGCCGGGCTGATCCGCCCCGACCGGGGCGGCGTCGCCTGGGACGGCGACGACCTCGCCGTGGTGCCCACCCACCTGCGGGGCTTCGGGCTGGTGTTCCAGGACTTCGCCCTGTTCCCCCATCTCGACGTCGGCGCCAACGTGGCCTTCGGGCTCGCCGGCCTGGGCCCGGCCGAGCGCACCCGCCGGGTGTCCGAAGAACTCGACCGGGTCGGCCTGGGCGGATTCGAGCGACGCAAGGTTGGCGAACTGTCCGGCGGCCAGGCGCAGCGGGTCGCCGTCGCCAGGTCGCTCGCCCCCCGGCCCCGGCTGCTGCTCCTCGACGAGCCCCTGGGATCGCTCGACCGCACCCTGCGTCGTGACCTCGCCGCCGACCTGCGCGCCGCCCTGCGGTCGGCGGGCACCCCGGCGCTCCACGTGACCCACGATCCGGCCGAGGCGTTCGCCGTCGCCGACCGGGTGGCGATCCTCGACGGTGGCCGGGTCATCCGCACCGGCGCCCCCGAACGCGTCTGGTCGGCGCCGGGCACCGAGGCGGCAGCGCGGCTCCTCGGGCTCACCGCCATCGTCGACGTCACCGTGGGCCGCGACGGCGTTCGCCTCGGGGTCGGCGAGGGCCGCCAAGCGCGGGCCCTGGTGCGCGAGGGCGGCGTGCGCCTCGCCGCCGACGGACCGGTGGAGGGCACCGTCGACGGTTCGGTGTTTCGCGGCCCCGGCTACCTGGTTGCCGTCCGCATCGCCGGAGGCGTCGTCTCGGTCCCCCACCCCGCCCCGGTTCCTCCCGGCCAGGTGGTGCGGCTCTCGGTGGATCCGGGGGCGTTCACCGTGCTCGACGAGGCATGAGTCGTCCTTCATCAGCCAGCGGCCACGTCCACCCACTCGGCGCCCGCCGCCCGCACCAGCTCGACGAGGGCGATGGGGAACACGGTCGTCGGGGTCCCCCCGGCCGACCACACCTGGTCGTGGCGGCGCAAGGCGACGTCGGCGAACACCCGCACCGGCCCCGGGTAGCCGAACGGCGGAGTCCCGCCGGCGACGAACCCGGTGGCGGCCCGGGCCTCGTCCAGGGTCGCCCGGCGCGCCTCGGACGCGCCGGCCGCCTTCGCCAGCCGGACCGTGTCGACCCTGGTGTCGCCGCTGGCGAACACCACCACCTGCTCGGCTTCGTCGAGGGTGAACACGATGGACTTGGCGATTGCCGACAACGGGCATCCGATGGCGGCGGCGGCATCCGCCGACGTCTTGGTGCCCTCGGGGAACACCCGCAGCTCGATTTCGATCCCGCGGGTGCGGCCGGACGAGATCACCCGCTGCGACGCCTCCGGCACGGTCACCGGGCCTGCTCTCCGGCCGTCGATCCGTACGCCTCGGGTGACACGCCGCCGGGGATCCCGTACCGGCGCATCCACACCACGGCGACGGTGGCGCCGATGACGTGCCAGGTGAGATCCCACATCGTGTTGACCGCGTCACCCACGTTGGAGTTCGCCACGAAGTGGGCGAACACGTTCTCGGCGGTCTCGTTGACCAGGCCCACCCCCTGGGCGAGGACGAATCCCCACATCAGAGGCCGCCCGGTATCGCGGGCGGCGAACGCCAGCGTGGCGGTGGCGGCGCCGATCCCGAACCCGTGCACCACCTGATCCCAGCGCAGGACCCCGTCGACCACCCAGTAGCCGTAGAGGATGTCCTTGCGGCCGCTGGGGTCGGGCAGTAGGCCGCCGGCCAGGTGCATCGCCGCCCAGATCGTGAGCAGCCACAGCAGCGGCGTGGGGATCGGCCCGTAGCGGTGATCCACGAACACGACGATGGCGACACAGGCGACCAGGGCGGGGAGGTACACCCAGAGGAACGTCTCGTGGCGGGCCGCCCCAACGACGCTGAACAGGGCCACGTGGACGCCGGTGAACGCCACCGGCCACGGCGCCCGTCTCACCAGCGTGGCGAATGCCCGCACTCAGCCTCCCAGTCCGAGGAAGGCTACGAGCTCGTCGGCGGCGGCGACGGCCGTGTCCCGCGCCGCCGCGGCCGCCCCGAGGACCTCCCCGACGGACGCCACCTCGGCCAGCACCTCGGCGTACACCTTCAGCTTGGGCTCGGTGCCGCTGGGCCGCACCAGGACGCGACTCCCCCCGGCGAGGTCGAACGCCACCAGCGGCGTTGCTGCCAGCCACCGCGGCCGGGCGTCGGCCCCATCGCGGAAGTCGACGGCGCCGGTGACCCGGAGCCCTCCGAGGCTGTCGGGGGTGGCGGCGCGCAGCCGATCCATGGCGGCGGCGATCTCGTGGAGGCCATCGGGCCCCGGCCGCACCACGCTGCGGCCCTCGCTCACCCAGAGGCCGTCGCGCACGAAGAGCCGGGCGAGGCGATGGAGCAGGGTCTCTCCGGCGGCCTTTGCGGTCGAGGCGAGGTCGGCGAACCACACCGCGGCCGACATCCCGTCCTTGTCGCGCACGACCGGCCCGATGGTGTATCCGAGCGCCTCCTCGTAGCCGAACACGAACCGGAGTCCCTGGCGTTCCAGGTCGAGGGCGGCGTTGCAGATCCACTTGAAGCCGGTGAGGGTGGTCTCCCAGCGGGCGCCGTGGTGAGCGGCCACCGCCCCGATCATCGGGGACGACACGACACTGCTGATCACGAGCCGGCCAGCGCCCGAGGTTCGCTCGAGCACGAAGTCGCCCAGCAGGACGCCGATCTCGTTCCCGGTGAGCCGCCTCCACCCCTCGCCGTCGGGCACGCACACCGCCAGCCGGTCGGCATCGGGGTCATTGGCCACGACCAGATCGGCCCCGACCCGTCCGGCCAGCGCCACCGCCAGGTCGAGCGCCCCCGGCTCCTCGGGATTGGGGAAGGCGACGGTGGGGAACCGGCCGTCGGGCTCGAACTGTTCGGGCACCACCGTGATCCGATGGTGGCCGGCGGCCTCGAGCAGATGCAGGGTCGGGCGGCCCCCGACGCCGTGCAGCGGGGTGTAGACGATGCTCACCGGCTCCCCGGCCGGGGCCCGACCGCGGAAGGCCAGCACGTCGGCGAGGTAGGCATCCTCGGCATCCGGCCCGAGCACCCCATCGCCGTCGAGGGCACCCTCGACCCGGGGGACCTCGACGGCCGGGCCGACTCGGGCGATGGCCGAGGCGATCTCCTCGTCGACCGGGGGGACGATCTGCGCCCCGTTGGCGTCGTACACCTTGTAGCCGTTGTCCCGGGGCGGGTTGTGGCTGGCGGTGATCACCACCGCCGCCGTCGCCCCGAGCCGCTTCAGCGTGTACGCCACCAGCGGGGTGGGAGTGACGCCGGGGAAGAACCGCACCGGGATCCCGGCGGCGGCGAGCACCCCCACCGCGTCCTCGGCAAAGGTCCGGCTGTCGGACCGCCCGTCGAACCCGACGACCACGGTGCCGCCCCCCCTCCCCGAGGCGATGAGGTGGTCGGCGAGCCCCCGGGTCGTCTTGATGACCATCGCCCGGTTCATCCGGTTCGACCCGGCCCCGACCTCCCCGCGGATCCCGGCCGTGCCGAACCGCAGCATCTCGCCCATCCGGTCCTCCAGGGCAACGAGGTTCCCCGAGCCGACGATCGCCGCCAGCTCGACCCGGGTCGCCGGGTCGGGATCGCCCATGATCCAGGCCCGGGCGGCGGCGGTCAGATCGGGGGCGGCGTCGACGGTTTCGACCGGCATCACCCCCTTCTCGGTGACGAGATGGGTCATCGGCAGGTCGTGCGGCTCGCAGGGGAGCCGGTCGACGAGGAGAGCCGATGGGATCACCCCGACGATCACTGCGTCTGCGCGCAGCGTCCCGAGGAACCGGTCGTAGTGGCCGCCCCCCCTGCCGAGCCTCACCCCGGCCCGATCGAAGGCGAGCCCGGGCACCAGCACCACGTCGATGACGGCGGGGTCGCCGGCCGGCGCCTCGGCGGCTGGCTGGGTGAACCCGTATCGGTGCGCCTCGCGGGGCGAGTCGTACGGATGGACGGTGATCCGACCCTTGCCCGGCACGCGGGTCAACCATGCCGCCACTCGCGGCGCCAGGGACGTGACGTCGGGCTCATTGGGAAGCGGGTCGTAGAACAGCACCGCGGTCTGCGGGCCGATCCGCTCCCAGGCACCCAGTGCCCTGAGGATGCCGGCGGACACCTCGGCCAGGTCGAGGGACGCCAGGCGTGCCTTCGCCCAGCCGCGCCACTCGCCCTTGCCGGCCGCCGGGCCGGGGACGGTCATGAGAACAGCAGTGGGGCGATCTTCTGCAGCTCGTCCTGGTTGGAGGCGGGCACGACGTAGCCGATCTCGTCCCGGATCGCCGCCAGATGCTCCTCCACGT
>JAZDHM010000142.1:0-6138 GCA_043805935.1 Actinomycetota bacterium | reverse complement strand
GGAGACGCTTACCGCCGTGTCGCTTATCGAAGCCGGGGCGCATGTAGTCGTCCTCCGTCATCCGAAGAGTCTCAAACGAGTGAGAGCCGCCATCGACGAGCTGATGGCCTCGGAAACGGTGTAGGAGAGAACCATGGCGCTTTCCGGGATCCAGATCTACAAGCTGCTCCCGCAGACCAACTGCAAGGAATGCGGGTTCCCCACTTGCCTGGCATTTGCGATGAAGCTGGCCGCCAAGCAGGTGGAGCTCGATGCCTGCCCGTACGTAACCGCGGAATCGAAGGCGCAGCTCGCAGAGTCGGCAACTCCCCCCATCCGGCTGGTGACCCTCAAGGGCAAGGCTGGTGAGGTGCAGGCCGGCAACGAGGTGGTGCTGTTCCGCCACGAGAAGAAGTTCTACAACCGCCCCGGGATCTTCGTCCGCGCGCTCGACACCGAGGATGACGAAGCGATTGCGGGGAAGGTCGAAGCCGCCTCTTCCTACTCGGTCGACTACGTGGGCATGGGGTTGGGCATCGACGGCTTCGCCATTGGGGCAGCATCCGGCGACAAGGCGAGGTTGGCGACGGTGGTGGAGGCGGTACGAGCCTCGACCGGCCTTCCTCTGATCCTGGTTGGTGACGATCCGGCGGTTCTGAGCGGCGGACTCGACAAGTTGGAGGGGGAAGCCCCACTCATCATCGGTGCCGACCAGGCCAACTGGGAGGCGATGGCCGATCTTGCCACCAGGTACGGGGCCGCGCTGGGCGTCAATGGCGGGAGTCTGGCGGAACTCGCCGATCTGTCCGAGAAGATCAAGGGAAAGGGCGTCGAGAATCTGGTACTGCACCCGGCGGTCGACGGCATGAGCGCTTCCCTGGCCCTCAACACGCAGATCCGGCGGCTGGCGCTCAAGAACTTCCGGCCACTCGGTTACCCGACGATCGCCTTCGCAGCAGACTCCGGTGACCCAGGCCGTGATTCTCTCCTGGCCACCCAAGCTATATGCAAGTACGCGGGTTTTGTCGTGCTCGACAGGTTTGTGCCGGAGCTGGTCTACCCGTTGCTCGTGCTGCGCGAGAACATCTACACCGACCCGCAGAAGCCGATCCAGGTCCAGCCGGCCATCTACGAGATCAACGACCCGGGGCCGTCGGATCCCGTGCTGGTGACCACCAACTTCAGCATCACCTACTTCAGCGTCGCCAACGAGGTGGAAGGCGCCGGACTGCCTGCCTGGCTGGTGGTTACCGACGCCGAAGGCATGTCGGTCCTCACCGCTTGGGCGGCCGGCAAGTTCGACGCCGAGAGCATCGCCAAGGCGGTCAAGGAGTTCGGGGTGGCCGACAAGGTCGATCGGAAGCTGATCGTGATCCCGGGGCATACCGCGGTTCTCTCCGGAGAGCTCGAAGAGGAGCTGCCCGATTGGGTGATCAAGGTGGGGCCGCGAGAGGCAGTGGATCTGCCCAGGTACATGAAGGAAGTCCTCACTTAGGAGAAGAGAGTCGGGAGATCCCGGTGGCCGTATATGCCGCGCAGTTCGACTCCCTCGCTGAACCGGTAGCGGTCTCCGCAGGCGAGTTGGTGGTCGAAGTAGCCCGTCGCGCCGGGGTGGAGATCCAACAGCCGTGTGGTGGCCAGGGCCGCTGCGGGCGGTGCTCGGTGCGGATCGAGTCCGGTCGGGTGCGGCGCCGCAGCGTTCTCCGCCTGTCGCAGGCGGACCTGGATGCCGGCTATGCGCTCGCCTGCCAGACGGTGGTGGAGGGCGACGTCTCCGTCATCGTTCCACCTCCGGACCGGATCCAGCGGCGGCTGACCACCGATCACGTCGCACCCGACGCGGTCGTCCCCGAGGGCTACGACCCCGGGCGGGTGCAGACCGTGCGGCGGGTCCTTCTCGGCTTGTCTCCTCCCTCCAAGGATGATCAGACCGACGATTGGGGTCGTCTGGAGACGGCACTGCGCCGCGCCACAGGCGTCAGTCGGCTCGATGCTTCGCTCGAGCAGATCCGCCATCTGGGTTCGGTGCTGCGCTCTTCCGATTGGCAGATCGCCTTGACCTACGACGGCGGTCGGGACGAGGACGGAACCGCGCAGCTCATCCGGGTCCAAAGGGCGGTCGAGGCCGAAGGCGAACCCCTTTGCGGCCTGGCCATCGACATCGGAACCACCACCGTCACGGTGTGGCTGGTCGATCTGGTCTCCGGGCAGGTGATGCATCAGGCGAGCGAGTACAACCAGCAGATCACCCGCGGCGAGGACGTGATCTCCCGCATCATCTACGGCAGCAAGGGCGCCGGCGGTGACGAGCTGAGGGAGCTGGTGTTGGAGACGATCAACGGCCTGGTGGAGGTTGCCTGCCGCGGGGCCGGTGTCGATCGAGAGGAGATCGTGAAGGCGACCGTCAGCGGTAACAGCACCATGATGCACCTGCTGCTGGGGATTCCTCCCGAGAGCATTCGTCTCGATCCGTTCGTCGCGGCGATCAACCATCCGCCGCTGCTGCGAGCCGGCGACGTGGGGATTGCCATGAACGCCGACGGCATCGTCGATCCTCTTCCCGGAGTCGCCGGCTACGTGGGGGCCGACATCACGGCCGGGGTGCTCGCTGCCGGGGTGCGCGCCACGCCCGAGACCACCCTGTTCATCGATGTGGGGACCAACGGGGAGATGGTGTTGGGCTCGTCGGAGTGGTTGGTCACCTGTGCCTGCTCGGCAGGGCCGGCGTTCGAAGGCGCCGGCATCGTGAGCGGCATGCGAGCCGACAAGGGAGCGATCGAGGAGGTGTGGGTCGACGGCAGCACTTACGAGCCCTCGTGGCGGGTGATTGGGGATGTGCCGCCGCGGGGCATCTGCGGCAGCGGGCTCATCTCGCTGGTGGCCGAGATGTTCGTGACCGGGATCCTCGACAAGGGCGGTCACATCAACCAGACCCTGGACACCCCCCGGGTTCGGCGTGGCCGGCACGGTGCCGAGTACGTCGTGGCTTGGTCCGGGGAGACCGAGACCGGTGAGGACATCGTGATCACCATGGTCGACATCGACAACCTGCTCCGAGCCAAGGCAGCCATCTACGCGGGATTCAACGTCCTCGCCGACAGAGTGGGTGTCGCCCTCGACTCGGTCGAACGGGTGCTGATCGGTGGGTCCTTCGGCAAGTACATCAACGTCGAGAAGGCCGTCGACATCGGGCTTCTCCCCGACATGCCCTGGGACCGCTTCGACTACCTGGGCAACACGTCGGTCAGGGGTGCCTACCTGGCTCTGTTGGATCGTGAGGCCCGCGCCGAGATAGCCGAGATCGCCTCTGCTATGACCTATATCGAGTTGTCGGCGGACAACACGTTCTACGAGGCCTTCACGTCGGCGCTGTTCCTGCCGCACACGGATCTCTCCCGCTTCCCATCGGTGGCAGCGGCGACTACCCACGAAGGATGAGCTATGTACATCATCGGCGAGAACATCCACATCGTCTCCGACAAGGTGAAAGCCGCCCTGGCCGACCGGGACGCCGGCTTCTTCCGGAAGCTGGCCGTGGCCCAGGTGGAGGCAGGCGCCCGGGCGTTGGACATCAACCTCGGCCCCCGCAAGAAGGATGGGGAGGAGGTCTTCCCCTGGGTGGTGAGGACTCTCGAAGAGGTGGTCGACGTCCCCTTGAGCCTGGACAGCACCAACCTGGCCGGGATCGAGGCAGGGCTCAAGGCGATCACCAGGGCCCAACCGATCGTCAACTCCGTGTCGGCGGAAGAGGAGCGGCTCGAAGCGGTGCCGCTGGTGGCCAAGAAGTACAACGCCAGGCTGGTTGCCCTCACCATGGCCAAGAGCGGGATCCCGGTCTCCGCCGGCGAACGGGTGAACCTCGCGATCGAGAAGCTCATCCCGCGCCTGGTGGAGATCGACTATCCGATGTCCGACCTGATAATCGACCCCCTGGTGCTGACCGTCTCGGGTTGCCAGGAGTACGCCCCCGAGTTGATCGAGGCCGTTCACACCCTGCAGGTCGTGTGGGACCCGCCTCCGGCGATCTCGGTGGGGATTTCGAACGTGTCCAACGGGGTACCGGCCGGCAACCGCTCGCTGGTCAATCGCGTCTACCTGGCCATGTTGATGGGCGCCGGCCTGCAGATGATGATCGCCGACCCGTTCGACAAGGAGCAGAACGAGGTCATACGAGTCATCGAGGAGCGGGACGACAGCACGCCGGTCGGCAAGCTGTACCTGTCGATCCGCGATCGGGTGGCGGCGATGGAGGAACCGACGATCGACGATGTCGACACGACCGATCCTGAGCAGATGAAGATCTGGAAGACCGTGCAGATCCTGTCCAACAAGGTCATCTACGCCGAGTCGTATCTGCAGCAGTAGGCGGGTATCGGCGTTCTCCGTCCTCGAGCACACTCTGGGGCGGCCGGACGAGGCCGGGAACAAGTCGAAGGAAGAGGGGGTTCAGACTACTCCGGACCTCATCGACCAGATCACGGGGGTTGACGGGAACATGAAGATCGCGATCAGCGGCAAGGGAGGCGTCGGCAAGACGACCCTGGCGGCTCTGCTCGCCCAGACCTATGCCGATCGGGGCAGGGCCGTGCTGGCCGTCGATTCGGATCCGTCGCCCTCCCTGGCGCGCGCCCTGGCGTTCCCCGATGAGCTGCTGGAGGAGCTGCGGCCAATCTCCGAGATGGACGAGTTGATCGCGGAACGCACCGGCGCCCAACCCGGTGCGATGGGGATCTTCTTCACCCTCAACCCGCGAGTGGACGACCTGCCGGAGCGCTACAGCGCCGTGCACAACGGAGTCCGCTTGTTGGAGATGGGCTCGATTGATTCGGGAGGCTCCGGATGCATCTGCCCCGAAAGCGCCATGCTGAAGACACTGTTCACCCACCTGCTCTTCCGAGACGACGATGTCCTGATCATGGACATGTATGCCGGTGTCGAGCATCTGGGCCGGGCCACGGTCGACTTCGTCGACGCCCTGTTGATCGTGGTGGAGCCCACCAGGCGCAGCCTCAACACCGCGGCCCAGATCAAGAAGCTCGCCGGGGACATCGGGCTCAGCCGCATGTGGCTGGTCGCCAACCGCATTCGGGGCGACGAAGACCTGGCGTTCCTGGAACGAGAGGCATTCGATGTCCCGCTGCTGGGTCACCTGCCCGAAGAGCCGCTGGTGGTCGACGCCGACCGTCGTGGCGAGGCCGCGTACACCCTGGCGCCACCGCTGCGCGAGGCGGCCGCCCGGATAGCGGACGCGCTCACCGAGTCGATGCCGGCACCGGGCTCATAGCCGGCGAGGGGAGACATGACGACGACGATCGCAGTAGCGGGCAAAGGCGGGGTTGGCAAGACCACGGTTGCCGCGCTGACAATCAAGTACCTGGCGGAGACCGGCCGGGGCCCCACGCTGGCGATCGATGCCGATCCCAGCAGCAACCTGAACATGGTGCTCGGCCTCGGTCTCGATTGGACGGTGGGGGATATCCGAGAAGGTCTGCTCACCAAGGTCAAGGAGAGCGTGACTGCCGGAGGGGCCGCCATGGGGGGGCTCCCCGGTGGCGTCAGCAAGCGGGAGTACCTCGACTACGAGGTGCGGTCTTCACTGTCGGAGGGGATCGACTTCGACTTGATCGCCATGGGCCGCTCGGAGGGCCCTGGGTGCTATTGCGCCGTCAACCACAACCTGCGAGAGGTGATCGACGCCATCGGGGACGGCTATCGCTATGTGGTGATCGACAACGAGGCGGGAATGGAGCATCTCAGTCGGCGGACCACCCGCGACGTGCAACACCTGCTCATCGTGAGCGATCCAACTCAGCGGGGCATCGTGGCCGCCGGTCGTATCGCCGGATTCCGGCACGAGCTGGACATCCACATCGAGAGCGCTCACCTCATCATCAACCGGCTGCCGGCCGGTGACATGCCTGCCGCACTGCAGGAGGCGGTGGAGAAGGTGGATGCGCCGCTGCTGGGGACCATCCCGGAAGCCGGAGACATCACCGAGTTCGATGTCACCGGCCGCCCGTTGGTCGAAGTCGAGGTTGATTCCCCCGTCTACCAAGCCGTGGCCGCAATGCTCGAGAAGATCCTGTGATCGGGACCGGCACCACGGTCGAAGGCCGCTGACCATGCGGATCCTGGGCGTCATCACCGGCGACTACGGGG
>JAZDHM010000141.1:0-8713 GCA_043805935.1 Actinomycetota bacterium | reverse complement strand
CGGTCGAGGATCTCGGCTTCGACGCCGCCACCGAGCAACTTCATCTCGGCATCACCGCCGTCGCCGCCACCGAGGATGCCGCCGAGGGGGTTGCCGCCTTCATGGAGAAGCGACGCCCGGAGTGGCGCAGCCGTTGACCGGAGCGGTCTCCAAGCGGCTCCGCCCCTCCGCCAAGGCTGTCATCGTCTCCGACGGCCGGCTGTTGGTCATTCGCATGCGGGACACCCGCGACGGCGGCGAGTGGCTGGGGTTGCCAGGCGGCAGCCAGCGGCCTGGGGAGACCATCGTCGACGCCTTGCGCCGCGAGGTTGCGGAGGAGACCGGCTTCCTGGTGGAGCCGATCAGGCTGATTTGGGTGCGGGAGCTGATCATCGCGTTGCGCGACGATCCCCGGTTCCACCCCGAGGAACACGCCATCGAGATGTTCTTCGAGGCGGGGATGGTCGACGACACGGGCCGGCCGACCGAGGAAGACGACGATCAGGTCGGCGTCGCCTGGGTGACGGCGGCCGAACTGGCGGCGTCGAGCTTCTGGCCGTTGGCTCTGGTCGGACCGTTGTCGGAGCATCTGGGGGGAGGCGACACCGGTCCCGTGTACCTCGGCGACGTGGACTGACTAGAGCCCGAACAGCTCGGAGATGGCGGCGTTCATCTGCTCTTCGGTCAGGCGGCCATAGAGCACGCGGGCGATCAGGCCCTCGGAGGTGATGAAGAAGGTGGTGGGCAGCCCGGGGGAGGGGTAGGCGCGCGACACCGATCCCGGCTCGTCGACCGCCAGAGGGTACGAGACCCCGATCTCCGCGGCGAACTCCTCGGCGGCGGTGGGGTCATCCTCCACGGCCACGCCGATGAACGAGATCCCGGGGTGCGCCTTGGCGACGGCGTCGAGCGCCGGCATCTCGTCGCGGCACGGGGTACACCACGACGCCCACAGGTTGAGGAGCACCGGCCGCCCGGCGGCCAGCTCGTCGGCGAGCACGAACCGGCCGCCACCGAACAGGTCGATGGCGAAGCGTGGCGCGGCGTCCCCGGTGGGCACCTCGAACCCGCCGAGCGTCGGGATGCTGGTCGTGGTGGGCTCGTCGGTGCCGCCGAACAGCAGCAGCCCGGCACCGACGACGACGGCCGCGATCAGGGTCAGGGCTCCCAGCGGCCACCGACGCGAGCGACGCAGCGGGGATGGGGACGGCGTCGCGTCATCGGTCTGGGGGTTCTCATCGACCATGCGCGCAGGCTACCGGGGGTAGGCGGATACCCGGCGGTAGCATCCCGAGCCGTGTCGTTCTTTCAGCGCAACCGCGATGAGCTGCTCGCCAAGGGGATCGATCCGACCCGGCTGCCTCCCGGCCAGTACTCCACCGATCGGTTCCCGGTGCTGCACGCCGGGATCGTGCCGAAGGTCGACACGTCGACATGGGACTTCACGGTCGGCGGACTGGTCGGAACGCCGGTGCGGTTGACCTTCGAGGGGTTCCGCTCACTCCCCACCAGCACGATCACCGCCGACATCCATTGCGTCACCAAGTGGACCAAGTTCGACACCACGTGGGAGGGGGTGCCCACCGGGACGATCCTCGACAGCGTCGGGGTGGCGGCGAATGCCAGCCACGTCCTGATCAGGGCAGAGCACGGGTTCACCGCCAACCTCCCGCTCGACGACTTCGCCCGGGAAGGCAACCTGTTCGCCTGGCGACACGGCGGCGAGGAGCTGGAGCCGGACCACGGCTGGCCGCTGCGCCTGGTGGTGCCCCACCTGTACTTTTGGAAGTCGGTCAAGTGGGCCCGCGGCTTCGACCTGCTCGACCACGACGAGCCGGGGTTTTGGGAGCGCAACGGGTACCACATGTACGGCGACCCGTTCAAGGAGCAGAGGTACTGGGGGGATTGACAGGGCTCGACGCCCTGTCAATCCCGTCGCCAGCTTCCAGCTGCCAGCTACCAGCTTCCAGCTTCCAGCTACCGGCTGCCAGCTGCCAGCTTCCAGCTTCCAGCTAGAGGCGCGGCCGCCGGCGCCGACCGCCAACCGCCGACCGCAAGAGGCGCGCCGACGCTGTCTCGCCTTTCGCTCAGGTGCTTCTTCGCTTCTCCGTCGAAGGCCGAAGGTCGAAGGTCGGACGTCGAATTACCTGTTGCCCCGACGCTTCAGTGCGCGCGGTACCGTTCTCCTCATGACCTCCTCCTTCCGCGCCGACCTCGCCGCCCGGACCGAGACGCTCGTCGACCAGGGGCTGTTCAAGTCGGAGCGGGTGATCGCCTCACCACAGAGCGCCCACATCCGGCTCGCCGACGGCTCCACGGTCCTCAACCTCTGCGCCAACAACTACCTCGGGCTCGCCGACCACCCGGCCCTGATCGAGGCGGCGCGCCTGGCCCTCGACCGCTACGGATATGGGATGGCGTCGGTGCGGTTCATCTGCGGCACCCAGACCGTGCATCGTGACCTCGAACGCCGGGTGTCGGCGTTCCTCGGCACCGAGGACACGATCCTGTACTCGTCGTGCTTCGACGCCAACACCGGCCTGTTCGAGACCATCCTCGATGAGAGCGACGCGGTGATTTCCGATGCGCTCAACCACGCCTCGGTGATCGACGGCATCCGCCTGTGCAAGGCTCAGCGGCATCGCTACGCAAATGGCGACATGGAGGAGCTGGCGACGCGGCTCGGCGAGGCGGCAGGCGCCCGGTATCGACTGATCGCCACCGACGGCGTCTTCTCGATGGACGGCGTGCTCGCCGACCTGCGCTCGATCTGCGATCTCGCCCAAAGCCACGACGCCATGGTGATGGTCGACGACTCTCACGCCGTCGGGTTCGTTGGGCCTGGAGGCCGGGGGACGCCCGAAGCCACAGGCACCCAGGGCCGGGTCGACCTGCTCACCGGCACCCTCGGGAAGGCCCTCGGCGGAGCCTCTGGCGGCTACACCAGCGGCGGCAAGGAGATCATCGGCTGGCTCCGTCAGCGGTCCCGCCCCTATCTGTTCTCCAACTCGCTGTCACCGGTGATCGCGGCCACCACACTGCGGGCGCTCGACTTGATCGAGGAGTCCGACGAGCTGCGGGTGCGCCTCGCGTCGAATGCCGCCCTCTTCCGGGAGGGGATGACCTCGGCGGGGTTCACCCTCGCCGGAGCGGGACATCCGATCATCCCGGTGATGCTCGGTGATGCCAGGGTGGCGGCCGAGATGGCCTCGCGTCTCCTGGCGGAGGGCGTCTACGTGATCGGCTTCTCGTTCCCGGTGGTGCCGGCCGGCCAGGCGCGGATCCGCACCCAGATGTCGGCGGCGCACAGCACCGACGACGTCGAGCGGGCAGTCGCCGCCTTCACGTCGGTCGGCCGAGGGATGGGGGTGGTGGCGTGAAGGCGCTGGTGAAGGCCAAGGCCGAGCCGGGGCTGTGGATGCGAGACGTCGACCGTCCCGAGCCGGGTGATCGCGATGCCCTGATCCGGGTGCAAAAGACGTCGATCTGCGGCACCGACCTGCACATCCTCAAGTGGGACGCCTGGGCGCAGGCCACGATCCCGGTTCCGATGGTGGTTGGCCACGAGTTCATGGGGGAGATCGCCGGTCTCGGTGCCGAGGTCATGGGCCTGCAAGTCGGCCAGCGGGTGTCGGGCGAGGGTCACGTCACCTGCGGGCACTGCCGCAATTGCCGTGGCGGGCGCCGGCACTTCTGCCACAACCACGTCAGCGTCGGGGTCACCCGTCCCGGGGCGTTCGCCGAGTACCTGGTCATCCCGGCCGAGAACGTGTTCCCGGTGCCCGACCACATCACCGACGATGTGGCATCGGTGCTCGACCCACTGGGCAACGCGGCGCACACCGCCCTCGCGTTCGACATGATCGGCGAGGATGTGCTCGTCACCGGGGCAGGCCCGATCGGGATCATGGCGACGGCGATCGCCCGCCACACGGGGGCCCGGTTCGTGGTGGTGAGCGATGTCAATCCCTACCGGCTCGCCCTGGCCGGACGGATGGGGGCCGACCGGGTGGTCGACGTTCGCTCCGCCGAGATCGGTCCGGTGATGGGCGAGCTGGGGATGACCGAGGGGTTCGACGTGGGGCTGGAGATGTCGGGGAGCGAGGCCGCCTTCAATCAGCTGCTCGGAGTGATGAACCACGGGGGACGGGTAGCCGTCCTCGGCATCCCGCCCGGGGAGGTGACCCTCGACCTCGACACGGTGATCTTCAAGGGACTCACCCTCCAGGGGATCTACGGGCGACGAATCTTCGAGACCTGGTACAAGACGGCGGCGATGCTGCAGAGTGGCCTCGACGTCTCACCGGTGATCACCCACCGGTTCGCGGTCGACGACTTCCGCACCGCGTTCGACGTGGTGGCCTCAGGGGAGTGCGGGAAGGTCGTGCTCGACTGGGCGTAGGTGCCAGAGGCGAGACCTGATCGACGCCCCTCTTGCTGGCAGCTGGAAGCTGGTAGCCGGTAGCTGGCAGCTGGTGACTGGTGACTGGCCTACGGGATCGACAGCCTTCGGAGCTCCACCGCGTCCAGCAGCTCTGGATCGGGGTCGGCGCCGATCCCGGGCAGGCGGTCCGGCGTCACCGTCCCCACGATCAGCGGAGGGTACGAGGCCACGTCGGCGGAGAGGTACCCCGTGGGCGGAGCCACCTCGGCGTCGACCACGCCCTCGAGGGTGGCGATGGCCAGCAGGTGCCGGCGCCCGATGGCACAGTCGAATGTGCCTCCGACCTTCACCCCGATCCCGGCCTCGGTGGCCATGGCGATGATCTGCAGGGTCGCCGAGAGGCCGAGGCGGTTCGCCTTGACCGCCAGCACGTCGGCGGCGTTGGCCGCCAGCACGTGGCGGGCATCGGCCACGGAGCGGATCGTCTCGTCGACGCACACCGGCACGGTCCGGCGTGCCCTGAGTGCGGCGTGGGCGGCCAGGTCGCCGGGACGGAAGGGCTGCTCGACCAGATCGACCCCGATCTCGCGGAAGGCATCGAAGACGGGATCCTTGGGGTCGTGGTAGGAGCCATTGGCGTCGACCGAGAGGTCGATGCGCGGGAACCTCCGCCGGACGGCGGTCAGGTACTCGACGTCCCAACCTGGGCGCACCTTGACCTTGAATGAGGTGATGCCGCCCTCGACGAGCCCGGCGACCCGCTCCACCAAGTCTCCCGGGGAGTCGAACAGGCCGAGGGTGTGCCGGGCGGTGATCGGATGGGCGCGGCCACCGAGGTGGAGGTGGAGCGGAACGCCGGCGAGTCGCGCCTCGAGGTCGGCTCGAGCGGCTTCGACCGCCGCCAAGGCGATCGGTGGGAGGGGGAGACCGCCGGCGGCCACCGCCGAGTCGGCGAGGGCGTCCCACGCGGCGTCCGCCGTCCCCCAGCGTCCCGACGGAAAGGCCGGCGCCTCGCCCCATCCGGTGATGCCGTCGCGCTCGATCGCCACCAGCACCGAGCGGCGCTCGTCGAACGATCCGTCGGAGGTGACGAGCGGCTCCGTGAAACGCAGCGCCACCTCGTGCAGCACCAGGCGAGCCATCACCCCGCCCGGTGGCCGGCCGCCATGCCGCGCAGGACCATGTGCAGGATCCCCCCGTTGCGGAGGTACTGGATCTCGATCGGTGTGTGCACCCGGGCGATCGTCGTGAACCCGACCACCGATCCGTCCGCCCGGGTTGCGCGGACCGCGATCTCGGCGCGGGGTGTGAGAGCGTCGTCCACGTCGATGTCGTAGGTCTCCGACCCGTCGAGGCCGTAGGTGTCGGCATTGGTCCCCGGCAGGAAGGTCAGGGGGAGGATGCCCATCATCAGCAGGTTGGAGCGATGGATCCGCTCGAGCGACTCGGCGATCACTGCCCTCACTCCGAGAAGGAAGGGCCCCTTCGCCGCCCAGTCGCGCGACGACCCCATTCCATAGTCCTTGCCGCCGATGGCGATCAGCGGGACACCGGCCCGGGCGTAGGACTGGGAGGCCTCGTAGACGGTCTTCACCCTCCCGTCGGTGAAGTCGGTGGTGGACCCGCCCTCGGTGCCTGGTGCCAGCTCGTTGCGAATGCGGATGTTGGCGAAGGTGGCGCGGGTCATCACCCGGTCGTTGCCGCGGCGCGACCCGTACGAGTTGAAGTCGCCTTTGGCGACGCCATGCTCGATCAGGTACTGGCCGGCGGGGGTGTCGGCGCCGATCGACCCGGCGGGGCTGATGTGGTCGGTGGTCACCGAGTCGCCGACCTTGACCAACACGCGCGCCCCAAGGATGGGCGCGAACGGCGCCGGTTCCGGCGTCAGCCCCGTGAAGAACGGAGGCTCCTGGATGTAGGTGCTCGTCTCCTCCCATGCGTACAAGTCGCCGGTGGGCACGTCCACCGCACGCCACTCATCACTGCCGGCGAACACCGAGCCGTACTCGCGACGGAATTGCTCGCCCCGCACCGAGCGGCCGACGACCTCGGCGATCTCCTGCTGCAACGGCCAGATGTCGCGCAGGTACACCGGCGTCCCGGTGGTGTCGTGGCCGATGGGCTCGGTGGTGAGATCGAGGTCGACGGTGCCCGCCAGGGCGTAGGCGACGACGAGCGGGGGCGACGCCAGGAAGTTGGCTCGGACGTCGGACGAGATGCGTCCTTCGAAGTTGCGATTGCCCGACAACACCGCCGCCACCACCAGGTCGTGATCGTGGATCGCCCGGCTCACCGGCTCGGGAAGCGGCCCGGAGTTTCCGATGCACGAGGTGCACCCGTATCCGACGAGATAGAAGCCGATCTCTTCGAGTTCCTTCATGAGCCCCGCGTCGATCAGGTAGTCGGTGACCACCTTGGAACCGGGGGCGAAGGAGGTCTTCACCCACGGCTTGCGAGTCAGCCCGCGGCGGCGAGCATTGCGGGCCACGAGGCCGGCGGCCACCATCACGTCGGGGTTCGAGGTGTTGGTGCACGACGTGATGGCGGCGATGACGACGTCGCCGTTGGCGAGGTCGAAGGTGCGGCCGTCGAGGACCACCCCGGTGGCCGGTTCGACACCCCGCCCGGCGTAGTAGTCGCCGAGCTCACGGGAGAAGGCGGCCTTGACATCGCCGAGGTCGATCCGATCCTGCGGCCGACGAGGTCCGGCGACCGATCGGGCGACCGTGGACAGGTCGAGCGACAGGGTCGACGAGTAGGTGATTCCCCGGGCGTCGTCGCGCCACAGCCCCTGCATCCGGTAGTACTGCTCGACCGCCTCGATGAGGTTCTCGTCTCGTCCGGTCAGGCGCAGGTAGGCGATGGTCTGTTCGTCCACCGGGAAGAACCCGACCGTCGCCCCGTACTCCGGGGCCATGTTGGCGATGGTCGCCCGGTTGGCGACCGGCATGGTGGCCAGGCCCGGGCCGTGGAATTCGACGAACTTGTCGACCACGCCGTGCGCTCGGAGCATCTCGGTGACGCGCAGCACGAGGTCGGTGGCGGTCGATCCCTCGGGCAGGACTCCTTCGAGGCGGAAGCCGACCACTTCGGGAACGAGCAGGAAGGTCGGCTGGCCGACCATCGCCGCCTCGGCCTCGATGCCGCCGACGCCCCAGCCGAGCACTCCGAGCCCGTTGATCATCGTGGTGTGGGAGTCGGCCCCGACCAGCGAGTCGGGAAACACCCGGCCACCCTGGTCCCACAGCACCTTCGCCAGGTACTCCAGGTTCACCTGGTGGACGATGCCGGTGGCCGGTGGAACCACCCGGAAGTTGTCGAAGGCCGATTGCCCCCATTTGAGGAACTCATACCGCTCGTGGTTGCGCTCGAACTCCCGCTCGCTGTTCATCAGCAGGGCGAGGGGCGAGTTGTAGGCGTCGACCTGCACCGAGTGGTCGACCACCAGGTCGACCGGCACCACCGGATTCACCCTGCGGGCCATGGCCGGGTCACCGGTCATACGAACGATGGCCGAGCGCATCGCCGCCAGGTCGACCACCGCCGGGACGCCGGTGAAGTCTT
The DNA here is from genome assembly GCA_043805935.1 of Actinomycetota bacterium. Lineage (GTDB taxonomy): Bacteria > Actinomycetota > Acidimicrobiia > Spongiisociales > UBA11373 > RBG-16-68-21. Next base: position 786 of record JAZDHM010000141.1, on the reverse strand, counting down.
GGAGCACCACCCGGGCGGGCCGGAACGCCACTTCGGTGTCGGCCACCTTGGAGGCGTCGTACCCGGCGAGCGCCAGGACGTCCTCGTCACGCACCGTCGCGCCATCGTGGGTGCGGAGCACCGATTCGAGCAGCACCTTGATCGAGTAGGGCATCGACGCCAGGTCGCCGAAAGACGACAGGGCGTCGAGGCGGAAGACCTCGCGTCGGCCGAGAGGGGTCGAGATGGTCTCCGCTGCCCCGAACGGGTCGTGTGCCACTCCGGTGAGTCTACGGAGCCATCGGGAGTCGCCCGAACCGTTGCCCGTTGCCCGTTGCCCGCAAGAAGAGCGCCGACGGGGTTTCGCCGTTCGCTCTTGGCTCTTGGCCCTTCGCCTTTCGCAGCCGAGCGCAGCGAGGCGATCGCCTGTCGCCCTATCGCCGTGCGGACGGGTCTACCCTTCCGCCCATGACCCTCGTGATCGTCCTCGCCATCGTCGGGCTGGTGCTCCTTGCCTTCATCGCCATCTACAACCGGCTGGTCCGGCTCCGCAACCGGACCGACAACGCCTGGGCCCAGGTCGACGTCCAACTGAAGCGGCGCTACGACCTGATCCCCAACCTGGTCGAGACCGTCAAGGGTTACGCCGCCCACGAGCGGCAGACGTTTGAGGAGGTCGTCAAGGCCCGGTCGGCCGCCCAGGACGCCAAGGGTGTCGAAGAGCAGGGCAAGGCGGAGAACATGCTCACCGGCGCCCTCCGCAAGCTGTTCGCCCTCGCCGAGGCCTACCCGCAGCTGCAGGCGAGC
>JAZDHM010000140.1:0-2500 GCA_043805935.1 Actinomycetota bacterium | reverse complement strand
CCCGACACGACGGGAGGTGCCTCACGCAGCGTGGGTCACGATCACCATCGGCTGCAACAACGCGTGCACCTTCTGCATCGTGCCCGTGGTTCGGGGGCGGGAGATCTCCCGGCGCCCGGGCGACATCGTTCGGGAGGTCGGAGACCTGGCCGCCGACGGCGTCGTGGAGGTGACGCTGCTCGGGCAGAACGTTGACTCGTATGGACGCGACCTCGCCGTGGACGGGCGCCGTCGGCCCATCTTTGCCGACCTCCTGCGGCGGGTGGGCGAGGTGGAAGGGATCTCGAGGATCCGTTTCACGAGTCCTCATCCGAAGGACATCAGCCAGGACGTGCTGACCGCGATGGCGGAGACGCCGGCGGTCTGCGAGCAGCTGCACCTCCCGCTGCAGAGCGGGAGTGCCCGGATCCTGCGGGCCATGCAGCGGGGGTACACGCCGGACCGCTTCCTCGCCAAGCTGGCAGCCGCCGAGGCCACGGTGCCCGGGCTGGCGACTTCGACCGATGTCATCGTCGGCTTCCCCGGTGAGACCGAAGCCGACTTCCAGGCGACCCTTGACGTGCTGGAAGCGGCGCGTTTCGACGGCGCGTTCATGTTCGTGTACTCGCGACGCCCGGGGACGCCCGCGGCGGACATGGATCACCAGGTACCCGCCGAGGTTGCGGCAGAGCGCTTCGGGCGCCTCGCCGAACTGCAGAAGCGGATCTCCCTGGAGAAGAACCAGGCACTGGTGGGATCGACGGTCGAGGCGCTCACCGAGGGACCCAGCCGCAAGGACCCATCCATGGCGACCGCCCGAACGCGAACTAACAAGGTGGTGCACGTGCCCGGCGAGTTCCCCCTGGGGACGTTCCTGGACGTTCTCGTCGAGAGCGCCGCCCCCAGCCACCTGGTCGGGCGGGTGGCCGGCTGACGATCGGGGCGATCCTCGGGCCAACGGCGTCGGGAAAGTCGGCGGTGGCGATGCTCGTCGCCGCCAGCACCGGAGCCGAGATCGTGTCGGTAGACAGCATGCAGGTGTACCGGGGTATGGACGTCGGAACGGCCAAGCCGTCTGCCGACGACCGCCAGCGGGTCCCTCATCACATGATCGACGTGGCGGACCCGTCCGAGGCCTACTCGGTCGCCCGATTCCAGGAGGCCGGTCGGGCGGTCATCCACGAGGTCCGCGAACGCGGGCGTCGGGTGTTGGTCGTCGGCGGAAGCGGCCTGCATTTCAGGGCTCTGGTCGACCCTCTGGTGTTCGCGCCCTCGGACCCGTCGGTCCGGGCTCGGTTCGAGGCGATGTCGCCGGCGGAGGCCGTGGCAACCCTCCTGGACATGGATCCCGCGGCCGGCCGGCACGTGCACCTGGCCAACCCGCGGCGGGTCATCCGGGCACTCGAGGTGCATGCGCTCACCGGTGAGACTCCCAGCCGTCGCTCCGCCACCCCGCAGGCCGCCGCGGTGCGTGCCTACCTTCCGATCGAGCCGGTAGCTGCTGTGGGAGTCGATCCGGGCCAGAGGCTCGGCCGGCGGGTCGCCGATCGTCTCGAGCGGATGCTGGCGGACGGGCTCTTCGAGGAGGTTCGGGCGCTGCTTCCCCGGCTTGGTGCGACGGCGCGTGCCGCCGTCGGGTACCGGGAGTTTGCCAGGGTGGTGTCCGGCGAGTGGGAGCAGGGGTACGCGGCTCGGCGGGTGGCCGAGGCGACGACGGCCATGGCGCGTCGCCAGCGGACCTACCACCGCCGGGACCCTCGGATCACGTGGCTCGAGTGGGATGATGACGCGGTCACGGCGGCCGATGCGGCCCAGCGGACGCTCGAGGAGGCCGGATGGACTTCGTGAAGATGGAAGGGCTCGGCAACGACTTCGTCGTGATCGACGGCCCTTACACCCCCACCACCAAGGAGATTGAGTCGTGGTGTGACCGACGCCGCGGCGTCGGAGCCGACGGAGTCCTGGTGATCACGCCGCTCGATCGGTCGTCGGTCGCGATGGACTATTGGAATGCCGACGGCTCTCCGGCGGAGATGTGCGGCAACGGTCTGCGCTGTGTGGCCAGGTACGCGGCAGCACATGGGATGGTCGATGGCTCGTCGTTCATCGTGGAGACAGCCGTCGGGCCGCGCCACGTCGAGGTGAAGCAGGGGGCCGTTCGCGTCCAGCTGGGGCCTGTGGCCGTCGCCGGCAACACGGTCGATCTCGCCGGATATCGCCTCGATCCGATGTCCGTCGGCAACCCGCACGCGGTTGCCTTCGTCGAGGACTGCTACGCGGTGCCGATCGCTGCTGCCGGAGCGCTCATCGAGGGCGATCCCGCCTTCCCCGAACGGACGAACGTCGAGTTCGCCACGGTGACCGGTCGCGATCGGATTCAGGTGCGGGTGTGGGAGCGGGGAGCGGGGGAGACGCTGGCCTGCGGGAGCGGCGCCGCGGCGACGGTGGCGGCGGCGCTCCGGCGAGGCTTCACCGGGCCGAAGGTGACCGTGGTGCTCCCCGGCGGGTCGCTCGAGGTGGA
>JAZDHM010000139.1:0-2467 GCA_043805935.1 Actinomycetota bacterium | reverse complement strand
CGATCAGATAGCCCAACTCCGCCGCCTCACACGAGAGATGGCCGAGCGCACCGCCGCCGGCGACCCTCACGGCCATGCCCTCAAGAACACCGAGTTCCATGCCGTCGTGGCCCGGGCCTCGGGAAACCGCACCCTCGAGCGGGTCCTCGCCATCCTCCAGCCCTTCGCCCAGACCTACCTGACCGTCACCGTCGTGAGCATGGGTCTCCCCGATTCCTACCTGCGCCGCCACGACCTGATCCTCGAGGCGCTGGTGGCAGGCGATCCCGATCGAGTCGACCAGGCGATGCGGGCCCACAACGAGGCCAATCTCGCCATCGTCGAGAAGGCCAGGGCGACGGAGGCGCACTCCCCCGACATAGCTCCCGCTCCTACGGCGTGATGCACTGAACACCGAGGAAACGAGAGAACCACATGACCAAGAAGAAGCGGCTCTTCATGCTGCACACCATGCCCTTCGTGATGAACACGATCACCGCCCCGTTGGAGAAGGCATTCCTCGCGGACCATCCCGACGTGGAGATCCAGACGATGCTCGACACCAGCCTCCTGGCCGACACGATGGCGGAGGGCAGGGTGAGCCCGACCACCGCGGCGCGGCTGCTCGGCTACGTGCGCGGAGCGGAGGGAGCCGGAGCCGACCTGCTGCTCCTCACTTGCACGTCGATGGGCGAGGGCATGGCCCACGTGGCCGAGTTCTCCAGCCTGCCGACCTTGTGTATCACCGACCCCCTGGTCAAAGAGGCCCTGGACCTCGGCCGACGGATCGGGATCATCGGGACGGTGCCCACCAGCCCGGCGCAGATCATCAGCCCGCTGATAGCCGAGGCGGAGCGCCGCGGCCTGGCACGGGACGACCTCACCATCGTCGTCGACGTGGTGGAGGCGGCATTCAAGGCGCGGGGGACGGGCGACACCGCCACCCACGACCGGCTGGTCTCCGACGCGGCCATGAAGATGGCCCGCGAGCACGAGGTCGACGTCATCTGCTTCGCCCAGGCATCGATGAGCGCCACCGTCCACGATGACCCGGGTGTCCCGGTGCTCAAGCTGGGCGCGTCCGCCTTCAAGGCGGCGGGGGAGATGCTGGCAAGCCGCTGACCATGACCAGACGCGCCGCCGAGGCTCGTCGGCGCGGCCGATCCGGATGCAGTCCCCGAACAGTGAAGAGGAGGAGGCCGTGATGGCCGACACCCGGACGAATCCCGCAGGCCCCACCCGGGAGGCGATCATCCGAGCCCTGTTCATCAAGGGCTTCGCCACCCCTCCGCTGCTGGCACCCGCCGTCCTGGCGACCGAGGAGCAGCTCCAGCCGATGCTGGAGACGATGGCGTCCGATGGGCTCGTCGCCGAGGCCAGGGGCATGTACCGGCTCAGTGACAGCGGCAAGGCCGCCGGGGTGGGGCTGATGGATGCCGATCGGGCCCTATGGGGCGAGCCGGCAGCCTCCACGGCCCTCGATGCCTTCATCGCGTTCGACCTCCGCATGAAGAAGATCGTGACGGCGTGGCAGATGCGCACGGTCAGGGGAGAGCAGGTCATCAACGATCACACCAACGCGGCGTACGACGCCAAGGTCCTCGCCGACTTCGCCGTCCTCCACGCCGAAGCCGCCGCAGGGCTGACGCCGCTGGAGGCGGGGCTCCCCCGCCTGGCCGACTACTCGGTACGCCTGGCCGAAGCCGCCGCCCGCGTCGCCGCCGGCGAGCACGCCTACATCGCCTCACCCCGGGTCGACAGCTACCACAGCGTCTGGTTCGAGCTCCACGAGGACCTCATCCAGCTGGCGGGGCGTACCCGCGAGTCCGAGGTGGCGGAGGGCCGGGCCTAACCGTTGCGCAATGCGCAATGCGCGGGCGCGGCTGTCGAACGCCGAACGTCTACCCCACCTTGGCGGCGATAGCGGATAGCGGATAGCCCGCCCGTGGGCGCGCTCTATCCGATCTTCGCCGCGATCGCCTTCCCCACCTCGGCGGTGTGGCTGGTGCCGCCCAGGTCGGCGGTCCGCACCTCGCCGGCGGCCAGGACGTCGGAGATCGCCTTGCCGATCGAGTCCGCAGCCTGATGCTCGCCGAGATGGTCGAGGAGCATCCGCGCCGCTTCGATCGAAGCGACCGGGTTCACCCGCCCCTGGCCGGTGTACTTCGGTGCCGAGCCGTGGATCGGCTCGAACATCGACGGGTAGCGCCGCTCGGGGTCGATGTTGCCCCCTGCCGCCAGCCCCATGCCTCCCTGCAGCATCGAGCCGAGGTCGGTGATGATGTCGCCGAACAGGTTCGAGGCGACGACCACGTCGAACCATTCGGGTTTCTTCACGAACCACATCGTGAGCGCGTCGACCAGCGCCTTGTCCCTGGCGACGTCGGGGTAGCCGGCGGCCACCTCGTCGTAGACCTGGTCCCAGAACACCATCGAGTAGTTGAGGGCGTTGGACTTGGTGCAGTTGGTGACCCGGCCGACGAACTCT